>JARVJW010000085.1 GCA_029775955.1 Nitrososphaeria archaeon
GATCTATCCCGATTGCTTTGAAATCACCCGAGCCCTGTGCTGTTTTATCCTTTATTTTATAGGTTATGCCGTATTGCATTAGGGGTATTGAATGCAGCGCCTTCCTGTACCTTATCTTTCCAATTTTTTTCCCTTTGCTTTCAATAAGGCTTTTGAGGTTGTTTTGCAACCTTTTTATCAGGTATTGTTTCATCTGTGATGACAATACAATCAGCTCCCTTTCTTCGAATTTATCGCCAACCTTTATGTTTACCTTTTTGTCTTTATAATCTTTATAAGAAACAGAATTCGATATGCCTTTTGATATTATGTAAACCACTTCCCTTCAAGAAAGAGCCTTTGGAGTGAGTCGAATCTTTGCTTTGATATTTTGCTTTTATCTAATTTTATTTCATATACTTTTGCAGTCTGACCTTTCCGCTTGTCTCCCTGCCTTTCTCCCGTATCCTGCTGTTCTTTTCCGCACTAACCATATTATTTACCTTGACCTTCAACATGCTTTTTTAACACATTACTTGTCCTATTATAGCTGTATGATTATAAATACTTTTGCTCGCTTTCATCCAAGTCAAGGGGACTTCCCGCTCGCTGAGTTAAAAAGCTGTCCAGAAAAAGGAAAGGATCAATGAACAGGAAGCAGGTTGTGAAGATGCAGGGAATATATCAGCAAGTCAGAGATGCAAGGACGGATTTCAACCATAATGTGCGATAGCCAAGCACTATGGCACAGTGATTAAAGGCTTAAATGTTCAGGGAACGCAACAAAACCACCATCTTGCAAAGAGCATACCGAATCTGGGATGGTATCAGTTCGAGGAAATGCTGGAATATAAACTCTCTTGGAGAAACGCTGAACTGATTGAAATAGGACGTTATGAATCATCTTAAAAGATGTGCTCTGAATGTGGAAACGTGAAGCTCTTTGAAAGAATATTGTGATATGTGGTCTTTCAATGGACAGGGATTTGAATGCAGCTATAAGCATCCTGAAATCGGGTCTAATAAAAGTAGGAACACTCGAATTGACGCCTGTGGAAAGCTACGGTGAACTCTAAAAAGTAGGTTGCCACTCTATGAAGTAGGAACCATTAAAGGGTTGGAGGATGTCAGTTTGTCGTCTTCAGCTATTTTCGCTTCCCTGAGCGCTTCTGTGAATCCTTCATAAAGCCGACGTAATTTGTAGATGACCTCTTATACCCCACAAATTTAAAAGTGCATATTTTTAGCCCGTAAATTATTAAACGGTAGTTGACTTTCTGTGCTTCTTATTGAGCTCTGCCTGCGCTGCCGCAAGCCTGGCTATTGGAACCCTAAACGGCGAGGCACTTACGTAATCAACGTCAATGCTGTTGAATTTTTCTATTGATTCTGGGTCTCCACCTGTTTCACCACACACGCCAACTTCAAGCTCTGGATTCGCTTCCTTGCCCTCCTTTGAGCCTATTGCGACGAGCCTGCCAACTCCTTCAGCATCAAGTGTGGAAAATGGATCAGCCGGCAGTACCTTGCTGTCAACATAAAATGGTATAAATTTTGCTTCAACATCGTCCCTGCTGAACGCAAAAGTTGCCTGGGTGAGGTCATTTGTGCCAAAGGAGAAAAAGTCAGCGTACTTGGCTATCCTTGATGCAGTGAGCGCGGCTCTTGGCGTTTCTATCATGGTTCCCACTTTGTACTTTATTGTTTTTCCGCTGGCTTTCATTGTTTCTTCAGCAACCCTCGTAACTATCTCCTTTGCACGCCTGAGTTCCTCCGCTTCTGCAAGCTGTGAAATCATTACTTCAACTATTGGAGCTTCACCTTCTTCATTTAAAACTTCCAGTGCTGCCTCAAATATTGCAGCAACCTGCATCTCATATATCTCAGGATACATTAGCGCTAGCCTGACCCCTCTCTGACCCATCATTGGATTGTACTCTTTTAGCTCCATTACTCTCTTCAGAACTTTTTCCTTCTCGGCCAGCAGCTGTCTATCTTTTCCAGTTAACCTCAACTCTGTGACTTCTGGCAGTATTTCCTCAAGCTTTGGCAGAAATTCGTGCAAAGGCATATCCAGCAGCCTTATCGTAACTGGCAGCCCCTTCATTATTTTGAATAATGCCTTAAAGTCGTTCTTTTGCAGGGGTTTGATCTGGTTAAGGTACTTTTTCCTTTCCTCCACAGTGTCAGACAGTATCATTTTTTGCACCATAATGAGCCTGTCAGGGGCATTAAACATCCTTTCTGTCCTGGCAAGCCCTATGCCCTCTGCCCTATTTTCACTTGCCTTCGCTGCCATTTCTGGAGTATCGGCGTTTGCCCTTACCTTTAGCCTTCTAAAGCTGTCAGCCCACTCAAGTATCTGGGCTACGCCGCCACTCAGCTTTGGCTCTACAAGTGACAGCTCCCCCTCAAATACACTTCCTGTCGTTCCATCTATTGTTATTATTTCTCCCTCCTTTACTGTTTTACCATTGACTTCAAAATAATGCATGTCCATGTTTATCTTTATTGATTCTGCACCTACAATGCAGGGCTTTCCCATGCCTCTGGTGACAACCGCCGCATGGCTTGTCATGCCACCCCTGCTCGTCAGAATGCCATCTGCTGCAGCTATTCCCACTATATCTTCTGGTGTAGTTTCTGGCCTGACAAGAATTACCTTCTCTCCTCTCTTTTTCAATTCCTGCGCTTTTTCATTTGTAAAAATAACTTTGCCAATAGCAGCTCCTGGCGATGCTGCAAGCCCCTTTGCTATTGGTGAGATTTTTATGTTTGGATCAACCTGTTTATATAGGAGGGTTTGAATCTGGTTTGGCTCGACCCTGAGCACGGCCTCCTCCTTTTTTATCAATCCCTCGTTTACCATATCAATGGCTATTTTAACTGCAGCTGCAGCTGTCCTTTTGGCATTCCTGGTCTGCAGCATGTAAAGTTTCCCACTTTCAACTGTAAACTCTATATCCTGCATGTCCTTGAAATACTTCTCCAGCTTACTGGCTATATCTTCAAGTTGCATGTATGCTTCTGGCATTATTTCCTTTAGCTTTTCGACAGGTAAAGGCGTTCTTATTCCAGCAACGACATCCTCTCCCTGAGCCTTAAGCAAAAACTCACCATAAAACTTCTTTTCACCAGTTGATGGGTTCCTTGTAAATGCAACGCCTGTTCCACTTCTATCATCCATGTTGCCAAATACCATCATTACTATGTTTACAGCAGTGCCTAGTTCATCTGGTATTTTGTAAATCTTCCTGTACTCAATTGCCCTCTGGGTCCACCAGGATTCAAAAACTGCGCCCACAGCCATAAATAGCTGTTCCCATGGATCCTGAGGCAGGTCCTTTCCCGTATTATCCTTTATTATTTTCTTGTACCTTTTAACAAGTTCTCTCCATCCTTCTGCTGAAACTTCTATATCATTTTTAACTTTCAGTTCATCTTTCAACCTTTCCAGCTCCCTGTCAAATAGCTCCCCTGAGACTTTCATTACAATTTTGCCAAATAGCTGTATAAAGCGCCTGTACGTATCATAAGCAAACCTTTCATCATTAAATTTTTTAGCCACAGCATCAACAACAGTATCGTTTATGCCAAGGTTAAGCACCGTATCCATCATTCCAGGCATTGAATATGGAGCTCCTGACCTGACAGATACCAATAGAGGGTTGTTTGTGTCATTAAACCTCTTTCCCACTTTACTTTCAAGCGCTTTTACCTTTTGAGTTATTGCATCCTGCAATTCAGGCCACAGCTTTTTCTCCCTCTTAAAATATTCATTGCACATCCTAGTTGTTATTACCACGCCCGAAGGCACAGGAAGCCCAAGCCTTGTCATTTCAACTAGGCCATACCCTTTTCCACCAAGCTCAAACTTTGTTAAATTCAGCGAAGCTGCTTCTTCAAACAGATACACTTCTACCTGACTCATATGACATGCATCAAGCCTAATATTATATAAGTGTTAACCCTTGCAATAGCTTGTGTCACGTTCCAAAATTGTTAAATTGGTTGTGCACAAAAAGTTGAAAACAGCAAAGTCTTCTGACATACTCTCCACCCTAAAGGGTTCTAAGGTCTCCATCATCCTTGAAGTTGCCTCTTTGGGTATGTGCTCCCTTTGCACGCATCTGCATGCAATTGACTTCCCATTAAAGGTGGACGCAACGCTATGTTGAATAAAGCGTTTGCATCAGCGTGGTCAACGTGCCCACATTGGCACTTCCCTGAGCGGTTGCCTATCTGTCCACACCTTGAACATTCCTTCAATGTATGATACGGATCAACAACGCGCATTCCAAGTAGTCTGGCTTTGTATTCTAGCATCTGTTATAGAATGACCAGCTATTCAAGGAATACCTGAAATTTCTGCTAGATTTTGCATTTCTTATCCCCTGCAGATATTCAAGCTTAATTCCAACTCTGTTTCGCTTCCTCTTTTCTTTGATGCTTTATGGTTCAGGTCTTTTTTTTATATTTTTCTTTATCATTTAGCTTGTAGCTCAACTTGACACTTATGTCAACTATTTCTGTCATCACCTGATTTACAGTGTTTGTCATCAAGTGTTGTCATGCCCATTGATATGTCCTGGCACGACTATAACGAAGCATTAGTGGAAAGGGAAAGCATGATCCTAGACTTCCTGGACTCCTGGAGGGAGGAGCTGCGAGAGATGAACGGCAGCAATAAGGTAGGTTCGTGTGCCCAGATTCGTACATCGAATTCCCCTCGTACCTCAAAGTTGGCCTTGACATACAGGACCGTACAGGGGATTACCAGGTCG
Organism: Nitrososphaeria archaeon; assembly: GCA_029775955.1. GTDB lineage: Archaea > Thermoproteota > Nitrososphaeria > Conexivisphaerales > UBA164 > KM4347-05. The sequence continues at coordinate 4,764 of JARVJW010000085.1, forward strand.
CTCTCCTAATACATTAAACCCATGCAGGAGGTACACTTTACTCAAATAAGGATGCTTTCCATGGTGAGGAAAAGGAAGTTAGGGCCGATCACGGCTACAAATGACAAGGAGGGGCCATAGTTGTGGACTCGGCATATCCACCACAAAGAAGGGCCCCTATATAGAGCAGATGTGGAGGAGGGAAAGGAGGAAGTTCATCAGGCTGCACACAATGGCCGATAGGAAGGGCAAGGTGGTCGGGTTCAGGGTCACCTCTGAAAGGACTGGCGATACCAAGAAGTTTGTGCCCCTCGTAAAGGAGACAGTAAGGAAGAAGGGGAACGTAACGAAGGCCGACGCCGCCTACGACTCAAAGAAGAACTTCAACCTGCTTGGCTGGGCATAGAGCCGGCCATAAACCTGAGGGAGAACGCTGTAACCAACTCTGAGGGGTCCTATGCTAGGAAGCGGGCTAAGGAGTACGGTGGCTGGTGGAGATATTCTTCTCGGCGTTCAAGAGGGTGACAGCGTAAGCTCTAGACGATTTCAGAAGGCTGAGCTGTCACTAAAGGTGTTACTGTACAGCAGGTTTTAGTACATGTAGGGAAAGACGAGACCCGTCCTACGGAGAGGAATTGCATTAACAGGAGTTGAGCTACAAGCTAGACTTCGAGGAAATACTTATAAACCAAACGGCATGCCCAAAGTGCTTTTCCAATAAAACCTTATGCTGCTCATTGTGATACAATCGCACTTTGAGAGCCTTAATCATTGCTTACACAATATGTTAATTGTTCATAAACATAGTGATTCATCCCCTGCCTGAAAAGGCATGGGCTTGCTCAAATTTTGGTAAACATTGAAAGGTTTGCCCAACCACCTAGGGACAATTGGCGCAAGCGAAGCGCAGAGGCAAATTACATATTTGAAGGTTTACACCACCGTCAACTACTAACCCCCTTGTCGCTTGCCTTTCCGCAGGCATGGATTCACTTAGCTAACGATTAGCTTGTTGAGAACAGCACTAAGATTTACCTTAAATGTTCCTTGAGGCATTTAATCAAAAACCACAGTTCAGGCAATTAAATTACCCTTCCTGTTATCAATGTAATTGTATCTGAGCATTTTTGTGATTAGGGTCCACAAGCAACACCTTTTTGCCCATGGCTTTGTATTTGATAACTTGCTTGAAGAGACCGAGCTTGAACCCCCTTTCCCGTTTTTCATCTTATTAGGCTCAAGGCGTCAATGGCAGGTTTTGATATTACATGGTTAAGCACTAACCGTCTTTGCTGTGAGTATAACGAGTGTCCACGTGCTTAGTTAGAATATATCAGATTTCCGTTCATGTATACGTTGGTGTGGGTGGGGACCGCACGCCTCAGTGTATTATGGACGTAGCATAGCCCTTCAGCGTCCCTGCATAGCCCTTCAGCGTCATTGGACGCGCCCCTTATCCGTTCAACGCTTTCAGAACCGGTCAACATTATGTCAAAGGTCAAGCTTCTGAAAAGGCCATTTATTCTCCTGTCAATCTGCCCGGTCACCGTTGCGTTTAGCGTGTCCACCTTCAGCCCTTTGCTTATGATCAACGCTGCCCATTGGGTTAGAAAGCACGCACCTGCGCCCATTAGGAATGTCTCCAAAGGCGTCACTCCATTACCCTGCCCACCCCTCTCTGGTGATTCATCTATATCCAGCGAAAGTCCTCTCCCTTCTGAGGCAGTTCCCCTGAAGTGAAGGTGCTCCAGATGTTCCAGCTTCACCTTGACGGTGCCTGGAAGCTCCTCCTTTGCACTTTGCCTCATTTTTATGTGATCATTTATTCGGTTCAAAAGGACCTTGTCATGGCTAATTTTCATCTTACTACTTTTATATTAGGCTCATATATATACCTATCTCTATGATCGGCTGTGGGACAAAATTCCACAGATGGGGCACTGATGTCGTCTTGCATGGCCACAGAGGTTATAGCGGGCGCTGCATCATGGACGAAGCCCATCCCAAGGGCAGGAACTGCATAACAGGATTTTTGCTTCAAGCTACTAAGGAGCTGTTTTTTGTTGCTTCTGTTCAATCGCTTGCTTCTTACCAAACCATTTAGGTATTAAATTTGCGATTAAATTCAGGAATATTGCTGTCAGTGTAGCAAGTACTATAGGGCTGATAATAGCTGCTTTGAGATATGATGGTATACCTGAGAACGCAATTGCGGGTACAGATGAGATTCCTAAGCCAAGTGCAAGTGAAATAGCAACTATAAGCATGTTCTTGTTATTCCATGTCATTTGTGAAATTATTCTGAGCCCAGTAATAAGAAGCATCGAATATATTACGAGAAAGGCTGACCCGAGTACAGCATCTGGAATTGAAACTATGAACGCCCCTATTTTAGGAATAAAGCCAAGTATTATAAGGAATATACCAGTAGCTGTAAAAACGCGCCTAGCCCCCACTCTTGTTATTTGAATTGCACCCACGTTTTGCGCAAATGTTGTTGTGCTCATACCACCAATTAACAACGCTATAATTGATCCGATGATTTCTCCGGTCAATCCTTTTCTTACTCTTGAATCTTCAACCTTTACATTGTCCAGATCACCTACCGTATAATAGACACCAACTGCTTCTGTAACCAACATCAGTGTTGCTATAAACACAGCAAGTATGGCAACTTCTATTCCTAACGATGTTATCTGTACGCCGTATCTGACAAAAAAGGGTACAGGGATCGCCACCAATGGGTAAGATACAACCTTGGACATGCTCATTATGCCAACCCCATATGAGAATATTGCACCAATAAACAGCCCAATTATAATTGATCCAAAACGAAGTATCCCCTTTTTGAATATAAATATCAAGGCTAGAATTACAACTATTGTTATAAATCCACCAAGATCTGGTAGAAATTTGTAACCGCTATCATTTATTAATCCTATCGCAGCCCCTATTAGGACAACACCAATAATTGTAATCAAAACTCCGTATACTTGTGGATCACGCACAAGTACAAGAAGGTATTCTATTATGCTTTTTTTACCGTTTTTAGATGGAATAAATGGTACTAAGAAGAGTCCTATTATTATTGCAGAAATAAGAGCTGATGATATAAAAGACGCGAAGCTGACTCCAAGTGTAGCTAATGTCACACCGACGCCGCTTATTGAAGCGCCAATTCCCTGTGCAACTGGCAATCTCAACAAGACTGCTGATTGTAACAGTGTAGTGACTCCTGATCCTATAAGCACAGCCTGAATTAGGTAAATTAGATTAGCTGGTGGCATATGGAATGCTACTCCTAGCACAACAGGAAGTGCAAACACGCTATCCATAACTAGAAGCTGTTCAAATCCATAAACAATGTATTCCCAGATCGAAAGTTTATCTTCAAAATGATAGTAAAGTGAATTCTCATCAGAAGTTTTATTATTTACCATCAATTAACATAAAATAGACTAATATTTAAATATATATGCCGCCCTGCTCTGTTGAACAAATATCCCTGAGTGCTTATCATTCTCAGATCTCTTCTAGGATTTCTGATCAGTTCATCGCTTTCACCAACTGCTTTGCCCTCTGGTTCATGTAGTATGCCCAGAACCTCTGGTATCCCTCTGCTTCCAGTCCTGTGGTACATCGGCTTACGCAATTCTCCCCAAACTTCACAGCGGAGAATATTCCTTCCGTGCCTGGCCACCTCATTCCATATTGCTCCTGATCCGCCCATTCCCTTTCTCTTGATAGTCCCTTATTGCCTGTCTTAGATCCCCTGCACTGGATGCATTCTTCCTGACCTTTATGACCGGCCTGGCTCCTATTAAATGCATGAGATCGAAGAGATCGTTGGTATCGAATGCACAGTCACAAAAGCACCAACTTTCACTCCTCTCAGCACTGCATCTCTCAAGTGCTTCTCCGCAGTCTCTGGTTCAGATGGACCTGAACCCTCCATGTGCACCTTTATTCCTATGATCTTCTTTGTCCGCACATCGGCGGTGATTATGAGATGCTTCTTCTGCCGTGCATCTGGATCACCATATCCTGTATGATCCTGCGTTGCCTGCCTTCATGCCTGTACCGTCGGTTGCAAGGCCTGCATGTTCCAGGCCCGATACCATATGGTTGTATAATCGCCGTATTCCGGTATGAGCCCCTTACTCTGCATTGATCTTGCAAGACCGCGATAGTCAAGATGCTGCTTCCAGAGCATCATGAATTTCATTCCGGGAAGCATGTAGATCCGCGTTTTCCCAGATTCATGAGCTTCAGCTCGGAATCCCACTGATCAGCGAAATCGAGATCAAAGAGGAATGTTCCCCTTATCACCAGTTCCTCGTTGTATGCCTTCCAGTCTCTCCTGCCCTTGTAAGGTTTTCCCCACCTTGAGTATAGTATACAACAGGCATATATTTATATTCTCAGAAACCTTCCAGTTGTTGTGGAAACGGCCTGATATCGTTCACTATGAGATGACAGGAATAGGGGAGAGATCTCAAAGTTCTACCGTGATCGGTATGAGAGCTACCCGATACAGATCAAGGAAGGCTTGACAAGATCAGGAACATACGCTATTCCAAGGGTGTGTTCATGATAAGAGGGGAGGATCGGGGAAAGGTTGTCTCTTACCTGAGAAAAAGGGGCGCAACTGTGGTCCTGTGGAAAGTTATTCCTAGCAGGAAGAAAAAAAGCTCCTGGAGCTACAGGTCACTTAAATATTTGTTCAACACAGCATGTCGCCAGTACACGATATATTAATAAACTATAAATTCAGGAACACATTTATAAATGCAACACAACTGTTTATCGATCACTTAACATCCATTTTTATTTACAAATATCTCCTGATTTAATCATCTAAAAGCGAATCTTGGCTATATCGTTAATGAGCTATTGACTTGATCATTGGCTTGTGAAATCCAACCTTAAGTATCGAATATTTAAAGCAGAGCGCCCCGATTAAAATCAAAAAGGTAGCCAATAGATCAATGGGTTCCAATTTATTGGATATGATTACATAGAGGAAGATCGATGCAGGGACTACAAGTCCTAATACCATAGCGCCAAGCCAGAATATCCTGTTAGCCCCGGTTTCCACCAATTCACGATATGATGTTATAGAAGCTGCATCATTCCTTCGCTTAAGGTCGTACAAGGAGATGGCTGATAAGATAACTACTACGATCGCGATCGAAGGAGTTACTATCCCCAGGTATGCAAGGCCAGCTCCTTCGATAAGAAGATACATATCAAGCAACCCAACACCGCTGAGGAACGAATAGAGGTACATGGTGCTGAAAATCATCGGGGAGCGCCAGGCCGGGATATCAAGGACCGCCCTGAGGAGGAGTCCGGGATATGCGATAAGTATCAGTCCAATTATGAAATTTATTCCTGTCAGGAATGTGTTTAACCAGGTTATCCCGGCTAAATTTAAGATGAATAACAAAGCAGATACTAGAACGAACACAATGCTAATCAGAGCCCCCCTTGACATCCAAGAAGTTTTCAGATTATTGATGACCTTCATTGAATTCATAGGTCTGCCCACCTCTGACATGAGGACTAGGAGGCCTAATATTACAAATATCGCCGACAGTGCAGAGACAGCGTTCATGATATGATATATATCTGGGTTTAATAGGGAAAATACTGCATAAGCTACAAACATACCGCTTCCGACCCCTCCAAAGAAAAGATCTATGGCAACCCTGACCCCCCATACAGTCTGCCTAAATGGCTTGAACATCATTCTATTTCACCTATATAATAAACTGAGGGCTTATAATTATCATCTTCCTTGAGTGTCCAAGCTTTTTTATCTTTAATCATATGCTTAATTGAAGAGTCATCAACATCTCCAAAATGAAGCGCATCATACGGGCACGTATCCACACACAATGGGTTTTCGCCATTTTGAACTCGATCGTAACATAGATCACACTTTTCAACGACACCCTTGGGTATAGGCTGTTTTAATTCTTCAGGAACCCAATCACTCCAATCATCGCCAGAGTTGAAGAATCTCTCCATATATGGGCACGCTACGATACAGTACTTGCAGCCAAGGCAATTGTCATAGTCTATAAGCACAATGCCATCGGCGGTCTTATAGGTTGCTCCCGTGGGGCAAACTTTCAGGCATTCAGGGTTCTCACAGTGCATGCACATCAAAGGGAAATAGGTCTTCTTAACGTCTGGAAATTCACCGCGCTCAATTTCAACTATCCTCCTCCAGAAAATATCCTTTGGGGTTCTGTTCTTAACTTTACATGCCGCTGTGCACGCGTTGCAACCCACACATTTATTCAATTCTACTACTACTGCGTGTTTCAATTTGATAACTTCCTAACTCTGCAGAGCCCTCCCCTCAACGATGTTGAGCCTATGCCGAGGGCGCATTTGCTGTTATCAGTAAGCAGGTTATCATTGGCTTCATCAGCCCACCCATGGGGAACCCCGACTACCCTTGGGTCTATTCCCTGTGTCAATTTTGCCTTAAGGATAACCGACCCCCTCGGTGTCTCAACCTTGACCATTTCTCCATCTGATATGTTCAATGAGCTAGCGGTCTTCGGATTGATCTCCAAAAGAGGTTCTGGATTGATATCCCTGAGGGCTGGAATGTTTCTCTGACCTGTATGGAAGAATGTTGAAACCCTCCTCCCTGTGGTCATTACTAGAGGATATTCCCTGTATATATCAGGCGTGCTGTACGGACTCTCAAACGGCTCCGTGTAAAACGGCAATGGATCATATCCCCACTCCTTAAGCCTTCTTGAATAGAGCTCGATCTTCTTTGACGGTGTATTGAACCCTTCCCTGAGCCTCTTCCCTATATCGGGATTGTGCTTGATTATACCGCCCTTGGATCGGAATTGCTCAAATGTTATGCCCAATGGGCTCAGTATATAATTAAGGTAATCTTCCTCAGAGTTCCAAAAGTTGGGCAACCCCAGCTTCTTGGCCAACTCGATCATTATCCAAATGTCAGAATGAGCCTCCCCGACAGAAGTTACCTTCTGCCTTATCCTTAGGTGACCGTAGGTAGCCTGGGCCGTGTCAACCAAGCCATCCTGTTCAAGCCAGGAAGATGCGGGCAGGATGATATCAGCTAGCTCTGCCGTCTTTGATATAAAAAGATCAGCTACTACAAGGAATTCTACTGATTTAAGCGCCTTGACCGCCATCTCGGAGTTAGCTATTGATAACGCCGGGTTCCCACCCATTATGAACATGGCCCTTATGGGATACGGTTTTCCAGTAAGTATAGCATTAAGAATGGTTGGGTAATGAGCCATGGGAAAATTAATCTTCAGATAACGGCTTAGGATTGGATATTCATCAGCGCCCAACCTTTTCCTATCCATCTCCGCTGGCAGGCTTTCTATAAGTATAAAATCATTGTTATCTATGAACACCTGTCCCGCTGTTTCAGGAAATATATTGCCACCTGCTATATCTACGTTCCCAGTTATGGAAGCCAGTATCGATACTGCCCTTCCGAGCTGTATCGGATCAACTATCTCATCAAATGTAGCTGAAATAGTTATAGAGGCTGGGCTGTTCTTAGCGTACATACGTGCTGCCTGAATTAATTTATCCTTGGGCACCCAGGTTATCTCAGAAACCTTTTCAGGGGTGTATTCAGATGCCCTCTTTTTTAGCTCATCAAATCCTATGCAATATTTATTTACATATGCCTGATCGTAAAGGCCCTCATTTATTATGATGTTGATCATGCCAAGAGCCAATGCTACATCGGTCCCAGGCCTAACTGGCAGCCAGATATCGGCCTTGGATGCGATGTTGCTCTGAACTGGATCTACCACTATCAGCTTAGCGCCTGCATTTCTAGCTGACATCAACTTTTTGGATTTAAGCGCCCAGGTGGCTGGCGGATTAGCTCCCCAAACAAGTATGCAGGACGATTTGGATAAATCTGGCCATTCCAGCGCTATGCCGCCAAAGGTTAAATTCTGTGATATGCTTCGGGGCGTAAAGCATTGAGCACCACCGGATTCCGTCCAATTTGGAGTCCCGAAGGCATTGGCGAACCTGTTGAAGACCCTGATCCATGAACCACGATTTGTACCCCTGGCCATCACTACAGCTTCAGGGCCTGATTCCGTTTTTATATCGTTTAATTTCTTTGCTATAGTACTTAGGGCTTCTTCCCAAGATATTCGCCTCCATTTACCCGAACCTCTTTCACCATCCCTGGCCATTGGATATTTAATTCGCTGTGGATGGTAAAGGATCTGTATTGACGCAATGCCCTTAGGGCAAATCGATCCTTCGCTCATGGGATCATCCTTATCTGCTATTATCCTTGTTACCTTCCCTCCTTCAATTCCGACAAGGACACCACACTGATTATGACCACATATAGAGCAGCAGGTTTTTACCCATTTGGTGGGGCCTTCTCCCCCTGATTGAAGGGTGCCATGGACCATCATAATTCAAATTTCCTCCTTCATAGTTAACCACTTTGCGGATATTAAATGTTGTTGTTATGTTCGGAAATCATTTTTTCCTGCTCAAGAAATGATAGATATATATTATCTCCATTTTAGGTAGCCAGGCATGCAGGGAGGCGCTTTACCGTTCATCTTAACTGTCATGAAGATGGACAGATATCCGGATGCGGAATGTATGGTGCCTTTGTTCCTCTTGATAAATCTGACATACTCTCCACCCTAAAGGGTTCTAAGGTCTCTATCATTCTTGAAGTTGCCTCTTTGGGTATGTGCTCCCCTTGCACGCATCTGCATGCAATTGACTTCCCATTAAAGGTGGACGCAACGCTATGTTGAATAAAGCGTTTGCATCAGCGTGGTCAACGTGCCCACATTGGCACTTCCCTGAGCGGTTGCCTATCTGTCCACACCTTGAACATTCCTTCAATGTATGATACGGATCAACAACGCGCATTCCAAGTAGTCTGGCTTTGTATTCTAGCATCTGTTATAGAATGACCAGCTATTCAAGGAATACCTGAAATTTCTGCTAGATTTTGCATTTCTTATCCCCTGCAGATATTCAAGCTTAATTCCAACTCTGTTTCGCTTCCTCTTTTCTTTGATGCTTTATGGTTCAGGTCTTTTTTTTATATTTTTCTTTATCATTTATTTCTTTGACCTTCATGTATTTCGCTTTCTTCTGCAGGTTCTTTATCATATTCTTGTATTTCTTATGTATGTGCTCTGCTAAGTTTTAGGACTTAGCTACAACAGCAATATGCCCAGTCGTGTTTCTATCAACCCCTAAATATGAAAGGGGTTCAATCATGTTTTCCTCTGGGACTGTCACTGAAATATATACATATTCCTTGTCAACCTGATTTATTTTCAGGAAATCGTTTCTGAAGTGAAAGTCAGGTTTAGGGACGGTATCACAATCTTTCTCTCTTCATGGCTGAACTTTATCCCCTGTGCTGGAATGGTTCACACTACTAACTTCCTTTGCGTTCCTGTTTCTTGCATATTTCCTCAATATCTGGTTGGATATAATTGACTTAAATCCAAATTGTTTCGCATCCGCTAAAGAGGTTGGACGATATGGCATATTCTGTTATCTTCCATGCAAGTTCAATCAAGAAATTACGGTTGTGCTTTGTACGTTAATATCATACTTTTTTCTGCTCCTCGATTTATTACACTTTCAATATACTTTGATTACATTATAAACATATTGCACCCACATCGCGAGCTCAGTGGCTTTCTTGCGACGTCATTATAATAATTAAGATATTCAGCTTGGGAAATGGCAATGGTTGCATCAATCAACGGCAGGTTAATCGTGATGTAGCGGTTGATGGGCACGAGTCACCAAGCGCAGCTAAAGTTTAATAACAATACCTGCACTAAAGCAGTTTAATGAAGTCCTATCATGCACACAGGCTCAGTTATTTTGAAAAGTGGGCAATGATCGGATTACTTGTTGGCGTGATAGCCGGACTTTCTTCAATGGCTGTTTATTTCGCGCTGAGGCTTATTGAATACATATTCCTATTTAGGGGAGCAGGAATTTTGCTTCCGGTGCCAATAGGGGAGGGGGGAAGCATAGTTTTCAGCTATACTGGGTTAAGGACGTACTTGCTGCCCATAATTGCTGCTTCTGGAGCTTTTATTTCTGGAATCCTTATTAGATTTTCACCCAACGCTTCAGGCAACGGGACAGACAAAACAATTGAGGCGTTCCACTACAAGCACGGAAAGTTTGATAAATTTGGCTGGTTGGTAAAACTTCTGGCATCTGCTTTTACCATAGGAACAGGCGGCAGTGCTGGCAGGGAGGGGCCCGAAGCATTTATTTCAGCTGGCCTTTCATCTAACATTTCAGGAATTCTGAAAATTTCCCCTGAGGACAGGAGAAAGATAGTGGCTGTGGCACTTGGGGCAGGGATAGGAACTATATTTAAATCGCCAATTGCTGGAGCTCTGCTTTCAGCTGAGCTGCTCTACAGGAGGGATTTTGAATACGAAGTTATTTTTCCTTCATTAATTGCCTCAGCTGTTGGATATATAATATTTGGCTTAGCAGTTGGCTATGGGCCTATCTTTGGCATATATATCTATACTTTTTCAATTTACCAGGTGCCGTCATTTATCCTGCTGGGCCTAGTATGTGGTGCATTTGCCATCCTTTATGTAAAAACAATGTTCGGATTTGAGCGTGTTTTCAGTAGGTTAAAGGCTCCACTGGCTGTTCGCGCTGCAATAGGAGGGCTGGCAGTTGGGATTATTGGCATGATGTTCCCTGAAATTATTTCCGTGGGATATGGGTGGATGAATTTAATAATGCTTGATAAAACATATGAACTGGTTGGGTTGGGCCTGAGCCCGCTTTTAATTTTAATTCTGCTTCCATTTTTGAAAATACTTGCTACTTCCTTGACCATAGGAAGTGGAGGCTCCGGAGGAGAATTTGCTCCCGGCATAATGATTGGGGGATTGGTGGGCTCAGCTTTTGGGGTTATGCTAAATTTATTATCAGGAGGTTCGTCCTCACTTGTGCCCTATGCTATTATCGGCATGGCAGCACTTTTTGGCGCTGCAGCAAATGCGCCAATTTCAGTAATGATAATGGCAATCGAAATGGGAGGCAGCATAGAGCTTCTTCCTCCTGCAATGCTGGCATCTGTTGTGTCATATCTGATAGCATGGAAATTTTCACTTTACCATTCACAGGTAACTACGAGGCGTGATTCGCCAGCCCATGCACAGGAATATTCGGTCCCCCTGCTTTCAACGATAAAAGTGGAAGACATCAGCATAAAAAATGTTTCAGTAAACCTTCATTCATCAGTAGAGGACGCTGTTGCAAAAATGAGGTCTGAGGGTATGGCCTCAATCCCGGTAATAGACTTGAATGATGTATTTGTGGGAATTGTTAGGCTATCTGACCTTAATGAGGCTAAAACCCTATCTGAAAAGGTTATAAAAGGAACGCCCTATATTAGGCCGGAGTCAAATCTAGAACAGGCATGGGAGGCGCTGGCATCATCCAGGTCGTCCTGGGTACCAGTGGTAAAGAATGGAAGATTTGTGGGAATAATAACAGTCGATGAAATGCTAGACGGGTATAAAAAATTCTCAAGGGTTGTGACATCCTCCCACGGCTAAAGCGTGTGGGCTTCCTCTGCGTTTATGTAATTCTGCAGAGGATGTGTTTTATCGGTTCTCAGTTCATCGAGAGTTGCCTCCCGTTGAGGTCTTACACTCTCTCCCTGAGCGTAAATTCGGGCAAGTCCTGCCCTACCTCTTTTGAGTATATTTATGGCTGCGTTGATATCCCTATCCATTGATATCCCGCACCTATTACAGACATACGTCCTTTCAGAAAGCGGCATGTCCTGAACGTTACCACAATTGCTGCACTCCTTTGACGTGTTTCTCGGATTCACCTTGACTACTCTCAAACCAGCACTTTCAGCCTTGTATGAGAGCAGTTGGATGAACCTGTTCCATGAAGCGTCCTGTACCGAACCCGCTAACTTGTGGTCCTTCATCATGTTTTGGATATGAAGGCCTTCCACAACGAATGAAGTGTAGCCAGAACTGACGAGCGCATGTGAAAGCTTATGCAGATAGTCGTTTGACTGGTTTTTGGAATGTTCATATATTATTTGGAGGCGCTCCTTTGCCTTCTCCCTCCTTTTTGAGCCCTTGTTCCTCCTTGCGATTATCCTTTGCCACCTTGCAATCCTCTTCCTTTTTTCTCGCATGAACTTCGGCTTTTGTATTTTTGTTCCGCCTGAGAGCGCAATAAAAGAGTTCAGCCCCAGGTCCATCCCTACGGGGTTGGTATCCTCCACTTCTGGGCGTTTGATTTCATTAATTGTGACGAAGGTCGCATAATAACTTCTTCCTTTATCGCAAGCGTCTTGACCGTGCCCTCTATCTTCCTATGCAATTTTATTGGCATCGTCCCTATCCTTGAGACCCTTAGCCTTCCTTATTATTGAAAAGGAGCCGTTGTCCTGAGGATATGTTATTGACCTGTATCTGTCCCTTGATTTGAACCTTGGGAAGCCCGCCTTCCCCTCCTTTATCCTCCTGAAGAAGTTCTGGTATGCCCTTAGAAGCCTGAATTTTATATCTAATCTTGTCTGCGAATACAGCTTCAGGTATTCCCTGTCCTCCTGGATTATTTCCTTCGCGAACCTATTGAGTTGAGCCATCGAAATCTTTGTATTCCCGTTCTTATAGGATTCTATTGACTTTTCAAGGAGCCTGTTGTAGAACTGCTGGGCAAGGATTAGAAGTTCATCTACCTTCTCCTGCGTTGTAACATTAGGATAGATTCTGAACTTGTATGCCCTTATCAGTTCCATACAATTTATATTTTTATTCATGTTTATAAGCCCTGCTATGGTTCGCTTTTACCCATAAATGGTGTGGGATTTCTCGCTCGCAAGGTTAAACAGCTACACTAATCCCTATAAGCAAATATAACCGGTATACATCTTTACAAGCCAGCATAGTTGATATATATTATAGAAAGCTTTGTACAATAAGTGTACACTTGATCACGTTGAGGATTTGGGACAGGCAGGGCAAGATAAAATGTATAAGGCTTTTAAACAGGTACGATACCTGAAAGGGTAATTGGAAAAAAAGAAGAAAGATTTGAAGCTGTAAGGGTTTCATCAAGGGACCAGAAGAACGATTTATGAGCGCAAATCTAAAGGCTTATAGCTGTGGCAAATGGTATTCAATGTCAGGAGCGGATTTTCAATAATGGCTTAACCGAGGTAATGAAACTTGTGGAGGAAAACAAGGTGTCAACGCACAGGCTCGTAAGGTTTGGTTAAGTATATGTAAAATTCATGGAACTGAGACCGTGGATGGTGAGGAAACCCTGTCGGCCCAGGAAGAGCTTACAAGGGACTTGATTTCAATCATAACTTTTCAATCATTTACGGATTTCGGTCGCATAAGGCAAAGGAAATACTGAAGGCGATAAAATCATGAACCATTTATGGAAATTCAAAAGAGGACAATTGTTTGGACTATGAACCACAGAAGGAAGTACCTCACCATATGCAGAATGTGATAAGGCGGTTCTTGAGGTTGCCTATGAAATGGCTATACATTATTGCAATAGGATACCTTCGCCAATTACATTGAGGTCAAGCCATGGTTCGTGTCAAATTACGATTATGCAATTCACCACCTCAACCCCGTTTCCGCCGTTGCCTGATAATATAAGAAAAACAATCATGGCTAGCTGAGGATACCTGTTGTGAAGAAGCTTGAAATGAGGATTGACGGCGAGCTGTTCAAGGTGACAAAGTAACGCTCCAGCCCGGGCATTACGCTTACGTCCAAATAACAACTGAGAATAAACACAGTAAAAGCTGAGATATAATTTTGTGTGTGTTAACCATATCGGAAAGGACCCTGGCTTCGTTGCGCATGACTTTTCCGCTATAGATTTCACGTTTGCTGAGTGATGACAGGCCTGTGCTAAAAGGAACTGACATAGCACACATACAGAACGACTCCGGGAGGAAGAAGCTACAAGCGCAATAAAGGGAAGAAGTACAGAAAATCAGTTCAAGCAGGCAGAACTATGTAAATGATGCCTTGCTACTGTGAAGGAAAACCCAGCGCATCATTTGTATTTGAAGTCTTGGACTAGTGGAAGCAACAGGAAGTTCAGGGGAAAGTTGAACAAATGAAAGGCTTACCAAAAGATGATTGAATGCAAGTCCCAATATGTTTACGTGAACTCAAGGGGGACTTCAGAGTGTCCTGCAAGTGGTGATAAGTTGGGATATCGAAATGCGAAACATGTGACATTGACCAATAGGCTGGCTTGCCATAACCCTGCGGCTACCGTGAGTGCGGATGGCCTTTGAATGATGGATACCTGCACACTAGACACTAGCCCAGTAGCCGGAGCTGGCTTTCAATGCTCCAAATGAGTTAGAGGAATTTATAACCTTTCAGAAACGGCACAACAAACATAAATACCATTTTATGTAAATAAGTGCTGATGAGCTACACCGAACATTCTAAAAGGGTATTCCTGAATACCGGAACTAGGTTTCAGCGGTCAATAATCTGGTCCATGGGGGCTGTAAAGTTGGCTGCAGCGCGGGCAAACGTTTCGCTGGGAATAATGAAACAGGATATGGGCCAGGCAATAGAAAAAGCCGCGCTTGAGCTTATGGATGGATTGCATGATGAAGAAATAACTGTTGATGTATTTCAGACAGGGTCTGGCACAGGCATAAACATGAACGTTAACGAAGTAATTTCAAAAAGGGCCACAGAAATTCTTGGGTCAAAGGTGCATCCAAACGATCACGTGAATATGTCCCAATCATCTAACGATGTTGTTCCTACAGCAATAAGGGTCGCAGCTGCAAGGGATGCGCTTTTATACCTAATCCCTTCTTTAAAGGAACTTGTAAGCTCCTTAAATGCTGCAGCACAGAGGTCATCAGAGATATATAAACCGGGACGAACTCACCTAAGGGATGCGCTTCCTGTTACTCTGGGACAGGAACTAAGTGCCTATGCTAAAGCTTTTGAAAGGGATTCGCAAGTTATTTCTGCATCTGTCAATGATGTAAAGGAATTGCCAATAGGTGGAACTGCAGTTGGAACAGGTATCAATTCACCTGTTGAATTTAGTGAAACTGTGATAAGGGAACTAAATAAAATTATGGACCTGAATTACAGAATGGCGGATAACAGATTTATGAGAATGAGGTTGTTGACAGATCTTGTGAACCTTTCAGGCTCAATAAGGGGAACATCACTTGACCTTTACAGAATCTCACAGGATCTTAGGTTGATGTTTTCAGGACCAATGACAGGCATTAATGAAATAGACATACCGAGTCAGGAGGAAGTTGCAGGAAGCAGCATAATGCCAGGCAAAACCAACCCGGTCACTGTAGAATCTTGCCTTCAATCTTCAGTTCAAATTATGGGCATTGACCATGCGGTACAACTTGCTGGTATGCTGGGTGAATTTGAATTAAGCATGGGCATTCCGTTAACTGGATATGATGTGATACTTGAAATAGGGCTGCTCAGTGAATCGGTTATAAAGATGGCCAAAGTCGTAATAGATAATATTGTTCCAAATAAGGAAAGGGCTAGGAGGCTTGCTGAAAGCAGCCCCTCTCTTATAACAATAATTTCGCCATACATAGGGTATGACAAAGCTTCTAAAATAGGCAAGCAACTTGCAAAGGGGTTATCTCTGAGGGATGCTCTAAAGGAACTGGGATACAAAGATAAGGAAATTGATTCAATGCTTGACATGAAAAAATTAGTGAAAGGCGGATTCATTAATAAATAAACTTAGCCAACTACTAACCCCTTTGTCGCTTGCCTCCCCTCAGGCATGGATTCACTTAGCTAACGATTAGCTTGTTGAGAGCAGCACTAAGATTTACCTTCAATGTTCATTGAGGCATTTAATCAAAAACCACAGTTCAGGCAATTAAAAGACCCTTTCTATTGTTCTTATTGGTATAACCACATTTTGAGCATTTATGTGTATATCTTGTTCACAAACAACATAGATTTGCCCATAGCTTTGTATTTAATAAATTGCTTAAGGAGACTGAGCTTGAATCTCCTTCCCCTGTTTTTCATCTTCTTTGGCTCAAGACGTCAAATGACATGTTTTGATATTACACGGTTAAGCACGAACCGTCTCTGCGGTGAGCAGAACGAGTGCCCACGTGCTGTAATTTCTTTCCGTCGTATTGATACTACCCCTAGCTTTGAGTTGAAGAGCTTTGACAGAACAGCTACCTATCTGTCCCACAAATTTTACCCCTTTTCTACCTTAACCAGTAAGGACATTTTCATTTATGGTGAGCTGCCTGCTGCAATTGATTGCACCATGGTCCAAAATAGATTACAGGAATGACATGCCTGAGGGCAAATGTATGGATTTGCTTCAAAATGATAATGCTGAACAGGTGATAAGGGTTAGAAACAGACACGATGATCTTTATAAGGAGCTATAACATATATGAAGATAAAGGAAATACTGAAGGTGATAAAGCCATGAGCCATCCATGGAAATCCAGGGGGGACAATTGTCGAGTACTATGAGCCACAAGAGGACGTAATAAAGTACCTCACGGACATGCATAATATGATAAGGCACGCCCTTGAGGTTGCCTATGAAATGGCTATACATTATTGCAATAGGATACCTTCGCCAATTGCATTGAGGTCAAGCCATGGTTCGCGTCAAACTATGATTTTGCGATTCACCACCTCAACCCCGTTTCTGCCGTTGCCTGATAATACAAGAAGAACCATCATGGCGAGCTGAGGATACCTGTTGTGAAGAAGCTTGAAATGAGGATTGACGGCGAGCTGTTCAAGGTTGAGGGCGATAGAGTAAGGGTAACGTTCCCCGGGCATTACGCTTACGTCCCAATAAACACTGAGAACAAGCACTACCATGAATACAGCAAGGGCAAAGCTTCAGAACTCTTGCTGACTGACAATTTTGTATGTGTTAACCATATCGGAAAGGAGCCTAGCTTCGTGGCGCAGGACTTCACGATAGATTCCACGTTTGCGACGGTGAATGCTGGTAGGCCTGCGCTGAAAGGAACTGACACACAGAGCATTTCTGACATAGCGCACATACAGAATGACTTCAGGAGGAGGAAGAGCCTGCAGAAGCACATACACAACAAACAGAAGTACAGGAAACTGCGCCAGGCCAGAGGTAGGCAGAAGAACCGTGTCAATGATGCCCTGCAAAAGCTAACTACGGAGATGGTAAAGGAAAACCCAGGCGCATCGTTTGTCTTTGAAGACTTGAACGGAATAAGGACTAGTGGAAACAACAAGGGCAGGAAGTTCAGGACAAAGTTGAACAAGTGGCCATATAGGCTTTACCAGAAGATGATTGAATACAAGTCCTCATTCAAGACCGTTTATGTGAACCCAAGAGGAACTTCAGAGTGTCCTGTCTGTGGTGATAAACTGAAGCACCAGGCTTGGGGGATATCGAAATGCGAAACCTGTGGCATGGACTACGACAGGGATAGGCTGGCCATAACCCTGCGTGGCCTGCGGCTACCCGTGAGTGCGGATGGCCTTTGAATGATGGATACCTGCACACTAGACACTAGCCCAGTAGCCGGAGCTGGCTTGAAGGTCAACGCTCCGAATGAAGGTTATAAGAAATTATAACCTTTCAGAAACGGCAATCCATAGGGCATAGAGACTTCATGTATGTAAGATGGGTTTGAGGCCATCAAGCAGGAATTTTGTTGTAAGGGTTATTGCAGTGATCCTGTACAATGCTTAACAATCACTGCGTATGAATTCAGGCGCGCCGTTGAGAGGCTATAAGGGAAGGAACTGCAACCAAATGGTAGTGCACGATGAGGTTTAGCGGGAGCTAAATGGTTAAGCCTTGCATTTTTAGGCTATCATAAATCTAAATATATATTATTATCACTCTTTCATCTTTTTGCCAATGGACTTCTCGCTTACAAGGTTAAATGCTATAGCGCAATCCTATTACTACCAGTGGGCTGACCAGGATTTGAACCTGGGACCTTCGCCGTGTAAGGGCGATGTGCTAACCAGGCTACACCATCAGCCCCACTGTACATAGGAATATTGACGGCTGATCACATCCAAGAAACGGTTCGGGCGATTAGTAACGATGGGCTGAACGAGTCGACCCCGAGGGGTCTTCTCGCGTACACCCTCGTCCTATCAACGCCGTATTTTACGGCAGCCCTACTCCTGCCCTTTCCTCAACCTTGCGGCTAAGGAAAGCTCAGGAACGCTGACTATTTTTAGGAGGGGCTTCCCCCTTAGATGCTTTCAGGGGTTATCCCCAGTGGCTCAGCTACCCGGCTCCCCCTGTCGGAGGACCGGTACACCGGAGGCCGCCTTGCCCTGTTCCTCTCGTACTAAGGGCAAGTTCCCCTCAGTCAACGCGCACTTCCATCAGGTAGAGTCCGACCTGTCTCGCGACGGTCTAAACCCAGCTCACGTTCCCCTTTAATGGGCGAGCAGCCCCACCCTTGGCCCCGACTGCAGGGCCAGGATGGGAAGAGCCGACATCGAGGTACCAAACCGCGGGGTCGATAGGAGCTCTCGCCCGCGACGAGCCTGTTATCCCTGGGGTAACTTTTCTGTCGTCACCAGCCCCCAACGGAGGGGACATGGTGGTTCGCTAGGCCCGGGTTTCCCCCCTGGATCCGACGCGTTTAGGGATCCAGTCAGGCCGGCTTTTGGCCTTGCCCTCTGCGATGGGTTCCTGACCCACCTGAGCCGACCTTAGGGCCCCCTCGATATCTTTTCGAGGGGGTGCCGCCCCAGCCGAACTGCCCACCTGCAGTTGTTCCAAGTACTATCCTGGTTAGCAACATAGGCACGGCTAGCTGGTGTTACACTTGCGCCTCTGCTGGACCCGAAAGCCCAACTTCGAAGGCTCCCAGCTACTCTCTGTAGCCGCACCCACATCGCAGCTGCAAGCTGCAGTAAAGCTCCACGGGGTCTTCTCTCCCCGATGGAAGTAGGTGGACTGTTCGTCCACCTTAAGTGGGTTCACCGGGTTGCAGGCGGGGACAGCGGGGCCCTCGTTGTTCCATTCATGCACGTCGGAACTTACCCGACAAGGCATTTGGCTACCTTAAGAGGGTCAGAGTTACCCCCGGCGTTTAGCGGCCCTTAGCCCGGTTGAACCCGAGTTTTAGGTACCGCCACTGGCCAGGATTCAGCGGCCGTACAAATCCTTACGGACTAGCGACCACCTATGTTTTTATTAAACAGTCGGGACCCCCTTGTCACTGCGACCTGCGATCCCAACTTTTCGTTAAGACTGCAGGCACCCCTTCTCCCGAAGTTACGGGGCTATTTTGCCGAGTTCCCTCGCCTGCGGTATACCCGACACGCCTTAGGCTCCTCACCCAGACCACCGGTGTCGGTTCTTGGTACGGTCTCCAACCTGCAGCCAAACATCTCTTTCAATGTCCCCCGGAATTGAGTGAACCTATCAAAGATAGGCCATTCCTCATTCGCACGAGTTCACGTCATTATGGCACTTCCCCATGCTCATAAAGTTAGACAGAGCGACTGCCCCGCTCACCCTATCTGGAGGCAAAAATGTTTGGCATGACCTTGCGGTCAAGGCTGAAGGCACCGGATTATTGACCGGTTTCCCTTTCGGTACTATCCTTTGCAGGATGAACCTTAGGACCGGCTAACTCTTGGCCGACGACGCGTTGCCAAGAAAACCTTGGTCTTTCGGCGACTGGGATTCCCACCCAGCTATGCTGTTACTACCGCCAGGATCTACACTAGAAACCACTCCACAGGACCTCACGGCCCTGCTTCTATGCGGCCTCTACGCCCGCCTACCGTCCACGCATTTTATGCGTGACCCAGTGTATCGGCGACAGGCTTAAGCCCCGTCCATTTTCGGGGCCTCATCGCTCGGCAGGTGAGCTGTTACGCACTCCTTGGGGGATGGCTGCTTCTGAGCCTACCCTCCTGCTGTCTTCGCAAAAAGACGCCCTTCTGCTTGACACTTAGCCTGCACTTTGGGACCTAAACACTGGTCTGGGTTAAACCCCTCTTGGTTATGGGGCTTACCCCCATAAACCCGTCTCCGGGCTTCTACTGCATTAGCATGTTCGGAGTTCGAAAGAAAGGTGGGACCTTTCGGCCCCTTGCCTCCCTATCGGTGCTCTACCACGCTAACAACATCTGCCCAGGCCTGGCTAGGACCAGCTTCGGCGGGAACTAGCTATCACCGAGTTAGATAGGTTTTTGGCCCCTTGCCCAAGTTCAGGGGACCGAATTGCACGTCAGGACCCTTGCGAGCCTCCACCAGGGTTTCCCCCGGCTTCGCTCTGTCCTGGGCAAGATCACTCGGTTTCTAGTCTTGCCCCAATGGCTAAAGGGCGCTATTGACACCCTCTTCCTCACTCCTTGCGGAGCTGCGAAATATCGGTTTCCCTTCGCCTTCAGGCTTTTAACCCTTAGACTTGCCATTAAGGTAATCTCCCTGGCCCGTGTTTCTAGACGGAACGCAATACCCTGGAATCCTGCAAACCCACTGTAGTCTTGCGACTACAACGGATCGAGAAGAATCCTTCTGAGCACTGCACGATTTTAACCGCCTGATTTCAGGCACTTTTCATCCCCCTCCCGGGGTGCTTTTCAGCTTTCCCTCACGGTACTTGTACGCTATCGGTCACAAGAAGTATTTAGCCTTGGAGGCCGCTTTCCCCCACCTTCCCCAACCATTGTCAAGGCCGGGTACTTTGCCAGTAAGAAATAAGACATATCACTTTCACTTACGGGGCTATCACCCACTTTGGCAGGACTTTCCAGACCACTTCAGCTAGTGATACGCCCTATTATACTCTTACGGCAAACACCACATCCCCCGTACATTACTGCACAGGGTTCAGTTTGGGCTGTACCCTTTTCGCTCTCTACTACTAAGGGCATCTCAATTTGATTTCTTTTCCTCCCCTTACTCAGATGTTTCCTTTCAGGGAGTTTGCAAGAACACCTAATGGCGCTCTTGCCAGGCGTTAACCTGGCAGGTTAACCTATTCGGGAATCCTCGGATCAAAGGCTGCCTGCGCCTACCCGAGGCTTTTCGCAGCTTGCCACGCCCTTCTTCGCCCCTTGTGCCTAGCCATCCACCAGGCGGTGTATTTCGTTTCTCAGATGTGATCAACTTTCGTCATTCCTATGTACAGTGTCATCACGGACCTATAAATCCGCTTCACTCTTCATCTGCAGGGTTAACTGCAGATTGCATATTTAATATCTGGTCACAGAACTTAGTAAGAGTTCAGGCCGGCAATGTATATGGAGGTGATCCGGCCGCACCTTCCGGTACGGCCACCTTGTTACGACTTCTCCCCCCTTATAAACCCCTGGTTCGATAGCACCAACTAGATACCACCTCGCCAAGGATTCATTCGGCTGGAGCGACGGGCGGTGTGTGCAAGGAGCGGGGACGTATTCACCGCGGGATGGTGACCCGCGATTACTAGGGATTCCAGGTTCATGAGGGCGGGTTTCAGCCCTCAATCCCAACTACGGTGGAGTTTCAAGATTACCTTCCCCTTTCGGGTTCGGCTCCCATTGTCTCCACCATTGCAGCCCGCGTGTGGCCCAGGGGTTTCGGGGCATACTGACCTGCCGTAGCCCCCACCTTCCTCCGCCTTATCGGCGGCGGTCCTGTTAGTTTCCCCCAATTACCTTTCGGAAACAAGTAGCAACTAACAGCAGGGGTCTCGCTCGTTGCCTGACTTAACAGGACACTTCACAGCACGAGCTGGCGACGGCCATGCACCTCCTCTCGGCTTGTCAGGTAAGGTCTTTAGCCTGACCGTCACTCTGCCGTCACCCCTGGTAAGGTTCCCGGCGTTGACTCCAATTAAACCGCAGGCTTCACCCCTTGTGGTGCTCCCCCGCCAATTCCTTTAAGTTTCAGCCTTGCAGCCGTACTCCCCAGGCGGCTCGCTTAACGGCTTCCCTGCGGCCCTGACAGAACACAAAGTTCTTCCAAGACCTAGCGAGCATCGTTTACAGCTAGGACTACCCGGGTATCTAATCCGGTTTGCTCCCCTAGCTTTCGTCCCTCACCGTCGGGCGCGTTCTGGCCAAACGCCTTCGCCACTGTTGGTCTTCCACGGATCAGCGGATTTTACCCCTACCCATGGAGTACCCTTGGCCTCTCCCGCCCCCTAGCCCTATAGTATGACTCACAGCCCAGCGGTTGAGCCGCTAGATTTAATGAGCCACACAAAGAACCAGCTACGGACGCTTTAGGCCCAATAATCATCCCGACCAGTCGGGGAGCTGGTATTACCGCGGCGGCTGACACCAGTCTTACCCTCCCCTTATTCGCTAGGCTTTTTAGACCTAACAAAAGCTATCCTCTGCGGATAGCACTCGGGGTAGCCTCATCACCCTTTCGGGCATTGTGAAGGTTTCGCGCCTGCTGCGCCCCGTAGGGCCTGGACCCTTGTCTCAGGATCCATCTCCGGGCTTCTCCTCTCAGAGCCCGCACCGGTCATAGGCTTGGTGGGCCTTTACCCCGCCAACTACCTGATCGGACGCAGCCCCATCCTAAGGCAACTATTTCAGCATGCTGAAATAACCATTTTAACCTCAGCGCATTCCAGCCTCTGAGGTTCATGGGTTATTAGCCCCAGTTTCCCGGGATTATCCCCCTCCTTAGGGCAGGTTAGCTGCGTACTACTGAGCCGTACGCCGCGCTCTCAACAGCTAGAGAACGCTTGACTTGCATGGCTTAGCCCCACCCCGATACCGGTCGGGTCCGGCAGGATCAACCGGATTCGCACTACCGGCCTAAACTCTATTTACCTTCTGTGACCAGCATCAGTTCCAACATCTGTATGTTGGATCTTCATTATTGTACGCGCACTTGGAGACCATTGCATCACAGTCAGGGCAAGAATATACCCATCTCTGCAATGATGCCCGTTTATGCGCGTTATAAATCTGCAATTTCCCCTTTATTAATTTTTACTAATTACATGAGACATGCCGTGCCCTGAAAATATTATAACCCCAGCATTCACGATCAGCACACTTTGGATAATAAAAAGGAAGATGGGCAACCGTAGCATAGCAAAAAGCAGCCTATAGCAAAAAAGCTGTAAATGCAAGCATTGCGCATAAACTGGTCAATCCTGGCAGCTTCCCAAAGGCCAGCTATAAAACACTTATTAGCTGATAGTGGTCAAATATGGAATGCAGTGTACCTGGAGGAAATGGGCAAAGGTTTCTTTTCCACGATGCATCAGGTGTTAACGATACTGCAACAGAGGAAGCATGAAACACAGCATGTCAAACTGACTGGTACAAAAAGCTGATCCAAGGTGCATGGGCAAGTATCTGATTGTATTTGTTGATTATCATTATTCAATGCTTGCAATTGGCTGCATTTATGATAATGCCAAGCTGCTTGATAGATGCCCAGCAGCCAGGGGAGGTGTGATGGATCACAGTTCTATTCAAACTTAGGGTATGTTTCAGGTTGAGGAACTGGAGGTTAAAGCGCATGGTTGTCCTTCGTGAAAGCAGACACAATGAGGGGAAAGGCTAGCCTGGCAAGCAGAATTTTCAGATTTGCAGGTTGTTCAATAGCATTATTGGGCGCAACCGAATAAACAAAGGTATTACAAGTAAATGTTAACTGAGGGCTTCAGCATAGAAATAACGGCAAAAATGACGCTAAGTTCAGAACAAGGTTTAAATTCAAACATTTTATAAAGCCGTTCATGCAATGGATAGATTCCCATTCACACCATTACCTGACTTCCCTTTCAATATTGGATGAGCTACATCAGGGGGGGTTGTCAGGCGTGGTTGAAGCCAGCTGGGTGCCAATAAGGCCCACATCTTCTTCAACTTTAATTGATTTATACGCTTGGGTTGTAAACCGAGAAAAGGAAAGATTAAGTAAGATCGGCCTAAAGCCTATCCCTGCAATAGGCATACACCCCAGGTGCATCCCTACTGGCGAACTGGAACAATCATTAAATTATGTTCAAACCTGGTTACAAATGGAGGACGTTAAGGCATTGGGCGAAGTGGGATTAGAAAGCGGTGATGACACGGAAGTCTACGTGCTTGAAAGACAATTACGACTGGCAATGGCAGCTGATAAACCAGTCATCATGCACACACCAAAAAGCAATAAAAAAACTGTACTTAAAAAAATATTAAATGTAGTTGATGCCGTGTCTTTTCCCCCGGAAATGGTAGTTATAGATCATCTGAATTCTGAAGTTTATGATATGGTGCATAGCCTAAAAACATATTTTGGATTGTCAGTTCAACCAGGGAAGTTATCTGTAAATGAGTCATTTGATCTTGTCCAGAAACTTGATTTTGACAGGGTATTGATAAATTCAGATTCAAGCACCGAACCAAGTCAACCCAGCTGGCCTGCCCTGCTTTTGAACAAATTAGAGCTAAGTGAATTAAGTGAAGCTTCCAGAAAGATTGCACTTGAAAACCCTAAGAAATATTACAAAATTTAAGCCAATTGAGAGAAACTTCTACCTTAGAGAAACTATTGAAGTAGCTGAGGAGTTGCTGGGCCAGTTACTGGTTAGGGTAATTGACAAAAACTTAATGGCTGTTAGGATAACTGAGGTAGAGGCCTACAGAGGACTGTTGGACCCAGCAAGTCATGCGTACAGGGGGAAAGAGGGAAGGGCCAGAATTATGTTTGGAGACGTGGGCTATGCTTATGTGTATCTTTCTTATGGCGTCCATTATTGCATTAATGTCGTAGCTAAATCAGAGGACCAGGAGGCTGGCGCAATTCTAATAAGGAGCGGGGAGCCGGTAATAGGGTACCAATTTATGAAATTGTTCCACGATAGAGAAAAATGTAAGATTTCAAGCGGGCCTGGAAATTTGACAAAGTCATTAAATATAAATGCTTCATATAATGGATATGACCTGACTGCAGGTACTGAACTATATATTTCGCGAGGTTGGCTGAACAAAGGCGAAAAAATTGTCAGTAGCACAAGGGTTGGCATTTCAAGGGCCACTGACAAAAAATGGAGGTTTTTAATTGCCGGCAACTGCACTGTTTCCAAAAAACCCTGAGCTTTTTGCTAGTCAATAAAAGATTATAATAATATAGTGTTAACTACAGAAGTTCTGAACGTATTGCAGGCATCCAGAAAAAAACTTTGTGTGGATTGATAAATGCGTTACAATGCCGAACAAGATGTACGATTATAATAAGCTCACAAGATTCTGAACGAGAAAAAAGGCCATTTATGAACTTGCATCCAAAACAGATGATTTACAGAACCAGATACAGCAGACGCAATAGTGCTTCATGGCTGATGCACATGCAATTCAGGCATTTGAAAAATATTTTTCGAGATGCTAATGAGGCCTAGAAAGCTGCAACTTAAAGAGCAATTATACAGTCGTCTTAAATAACAATAATGATGAATCAGTCAGTTAATATGGGCGGAAAAAACAACTTGTGCAGATTCCATTCAACGGCTCAGGCAGAGGAATAAATCAAATGCGTATTTTGCACGCAAATGGAACATCAAGCACAACTTTCATAATTGGAAATGTATGAAAACAGTAATAGGTTCCTGTAAAACAAATAGGGTAAAAACCAGGTTGGATAAGGGAATAAATTTCAATGCTTTAGCCTAACAGTTCACTTAAATTTAACCCTGTATACGGAACCGCACTTTTTACACGTAAAAATAAGTTTTCCCTTCCTTACTCTTATTGTTTTACTATATATAGGCGGCGAATACGCCTTACACTTTTTACAAAAAAGCAATTTAAGTTCATAAGGCCGCTTTATCCTGAACTTCATTGTAATCCTATCGGCTAACGCTGCCTGCATTTCTGAAAGTTTGCTTGGCGAATCTCGATATGATTGCATTATTAGAAATTTAACTGATTCAACTGCGGCTTTCATTATTTATCCATCCATAGCCTTCCTTGTCTATTTTATCAGCCAATGTAGAATCTCCTTCAACAGCTATTTTGCCATTTACAAGTATATAAACCACATCTGGCTTAATATACCTTAAAATCCTTGAATAATGGGTTACAATTATAATTGTATTGCTGATTTTAGCATGTATTTTGTTAATTGCAGAAGCTATTAATTCAAGAGAATCAACATCAAGCCCTGAATCAATTTCATCAAGTATGGCGAACTTTGGCTGCAATACAGCCATCTGTATTACTTCCATCTTCTTTTTTTCTCCCCCTGACAGGCCCTCATTAAGGTTCCTTGAAAGTAGCAAATCGTCAATCCCAAGTTCAGATAACTTCTGTTTTACTGTTCGGTTAAAAACATATGTGCTCAGGTTTTGGCCAGTTACTGTATTATATGCCGTTTTTAAAAATGAAAAACTTGGAACGCCAGGCACTTCTACAGGGTTTTGAAATGCCAAAAATATTCCCTTTTTTGCTCTCTGGTCTGGAGTAAGGCGGGTAATTTCTTCATTGTCCAAAAAGATTTTTCCGCCATTTATTTTGTATTCCGGGTTTCCCATGATAGTAAAGCTTAAAGTGCTTTTGCCTGACCCGTTTGGCCCCATTATCGCATATATTTTCCCGTCATCAAACTTCACGTTAATACCATTAAGTATTGTTTTATCATTTATGCCTGCTATAAGGTCATTTACACTCAACAATTTAACAATGCTATATTTATGTAAGTTAAAACCTTTCCTAAAAAAGTGAACTACCCCGCCCTTGCGGACGGGGCTTCTGCCACGCCCGCTTGTTTGGAGCTTCAACGGCAATGCTTGCTTTCACATGCGCTTTATGTATTCGAGCATGCTAGAGGCATAATCCTCTGCGAGCGTCTCGCCTAGGTTCCCTAGGCAAAGCCCTTCTTGCTTATTTGCAGCACCTACATCCCTATCAAATACTGAATGGCATGAAGGGCATACTACCATTCTATCTGATAGGTTCAGATGCTGCACTGTATCACAATTCATGCATACGCCAGTTGTTCTTATGAACCTGCCTACTTCCAAAGGAGTGCTTGCCTTTAGGCAATTGCGGAATCCTCCTATGGAAGTTTGGTATGTCTTCCTCCCGTAAAACTTTGACCAACTCTTATCATTTTGGTAAACAACATATTCATAATTTGACGTCACATAATGTGCAAGTTTGTTATTTATGTCTTTCTTCTGATTGTCCTGGTGCAGAAATCCGCTTTTTATCTTTTGTAATAACTTTGTACCTCTTTTTGACCTTTTGCCATATTGGGATCTTGCTTTGTAAAGCTTCTTTATCCTTTCGGGCATTGGCATAAAGTATTGCACCTTAATTCCATTTGAGAATCTGGTTCTTTATGCCTAAGTCAATGCCTATTGCTCTGCCGTTATGCACTTTTTCTTCTTTTGGCAAGTATGCAACGACATGAAGTAATCACCGTTCCTCTCTATAAAGTAGCAACCTCTGCGTTGCATGGCATTTGATCTATCCCGATTGCTTTGAAATCACCCAAGCCCTGTATATGCACTGTTTTATCCTTTATTTTATAGGTTATGCCGTATTGCATTAGGGGTATTGAATGCAGCGCCTTCCTGTACCTTATCTTTCCAATTTTCTTTCCCTTTGCTTTCAATAAGGCTTTTGTTGTTGCTCTGCAACCTTTTTATCAGGTATTGTTTCATCTGTGATGACAATACAATCAGCTCCCTTTCTTCGAATTTATCGCCAACCTTTACCTTTTTGTCTTTATAAGAAACAGAATCTGTTATGCCTTTTGATA
>JARVJW010000080.1 GCA_029775955.1 Nitrososphaeria archaeon
ATCAAAAATTTTTTCAATGCCCTCATTATAATCGGACATTTTTTGGTATTACGGTATAACGTATTCTTCCGTCCGCACAAAGTGTTTTACCAGATATCTGTAATAGGTTCAAAACTTCTTTAGCTTTCATAATTAATACTTTTTATTGACCATAGAGCACAAATCGACAAAACAGGAAAAGACTAGGGAAAGTTCGTTGCAATAATAGCATTATTCATTAAGTTTAACTGCTTTTTGGGCATTTGCTACGATCCATGAAAGAGCTGTTGTTATAAAGCTGGGCCCATGGTGTGCAAGGAAATCATATGGTCCAGGCGTCACCAATACTTTTGAATCAATGCCCTTCCATCCACGATCTCTTAACATGTGTAATACCACCTCTTGTTTTATCTGCCTGTACATCTTTGGCTCATAGATTATGTAATCAGGATTAGCTGATTTTACAGCATCAAAATCTGGTTTTTCCCACTCAGTCAAGTGATCTGAAAATATGTTATTTAGCCCTATTTCAAACAACCCATCAGTTATATAGCTGTAACTCCCAAATGTAACCGGGCCACCCAGATCTATTTCCACATAGACTCTGCCATGCAACCTATCATGTACATTTGAAAGCGATGATAACAAATTCTTAGACAATATCCTTGATTCATCAATTTTTCCTGTTGCAATTCCAATCTTGATAACCATGTCAACTATTGAGGCGATAGAAGCTGGTAACTCAATTATATATGTGGGGTAAAGCTTTGAAAGTTCCAGAGCAGTATCCCTCTGGTATCCGGTTACAGTAAAAATGATATCTGGTTTTAAATCACTTAACTTGCGCTTGCTTACCCTGTTATAACTGGCTATAATTGGTTTACCTCTGACTTCTTCAGGATGCACGTCAAAAGCAGTGACCCCAACAACCTCCTTTCCCAACCCCAGTAAATAAAGTGTTTCAGTTACAGCTGGACTCAAACTTACTATCCTTTCAATCTTATCTGGCAAAATAAGTTCCTGCCCAGTAAGTTCACAGAAAACCCTCCTCATACTAAAATGTTGTATTGGCCATTTAAAAAAGTTCCATCAGGCATTAATAATACAATAAAAATATTATCATATGGTTAACAGGTTAAATATGGAAGGCAGCCCATATTTGAGGATGCATGCGAACAATCCAGTGGATTGGTACCCCTGGGGAGATGAAGCTTTCAACAGTGCCAAAGCACTTGACAGGCCAATATTCCTTTCAATAGGTTATTCCTCATGCCACTGGTGTCACAGGATGAATGAAGATTGTTTTATGGATGCAGATGTTGCCTGCCTGATGAACAACGCGTTCATAAATGTAAAGGTTGACAGGGAAGAAAGGCCTGACTTGGACAGCTATTTCATGAAGGCATCTTTTCTTATGACAGGCACCGGTGGATGGCCGCTCACCATAATTATGACCCATGATTGTAAACCATTTTTTGCGGCAACTTATATTCCAAAAAATAACACACAAGGTATCATGGGTATGATGGAATTGATTCCTATTATCCAGAATTTGTGGAAAGCTAGAAGAAAAGAGCTATTGGATTATGGAAATGCCCTTGTAAATGCGGTGCAGGGAACTGCGCCTGCAGAGCCTGCGAAAGATTGTTTCAAAAGGCTAATGTTCGAGTTGAGCTCATCCTATGACAGCAACTATGGCGGGTTTGGCATCTCTCCCAAATTTCCAAATTATAGTGCTATTATGTTATTGCTAAACAGAGGCAGGAAGGACATGGTTAGCAAGACACTGCATGAAATGATGCATGGAGGAATTTTTGACCAGCTGGAATATGGATTCCATAGGTACTCCACTGACCAATATTGGTGGATTCCTCATTTTGAAAAAATGTTATACGATCAGTCGCTATCCATTATTTGTTACACTGATGCGTACAGGGCAACTGGAAACGAAGAATTTGCTAGGTGCGTGGACCTTTTGTATAAATATATGTGCAATAGATTGTTGTCAGATAAGGGGGGCTTTTACTCATCAGAAGATGCCGATAGTGAAGGCAGGGAGGGCAGGTACTATACAATTATGGAGCCTGAAAAAATATTGCCACCTGATTTAATGGAATATGCAAAGCGGAACATGCTTATACCATTCGGTGATGGTTATATTGTAAAGGGAGGGAATGAAACAGTAGCAGGGCAAAAGTGCCTGGAATTACTTAAAAAATCAAGGGCAGGAAGGGCAAGGCCAAAAATAGACAGTAAAATACTTGCTGATTGGAACTCGCTGGCTGCAGCTTCCCTGGCATTTGCTGGCTCAGCTCTTGATAGAGATGAATTAGTCAATACTGCCAAAGGCGTGTTTGAGTTTATGGAAAAAAACATGTTTGTGGAAGGCAGGTTAAAACACTGTTTTATTGAAGGCAAAGCAAAAATAGACGCCATGCTTGAGGATTACGCCCTTATGATATGGGGCTCATTGGAACTCTATGAGGCCACATTTGAAATTCATTACCTAGAAATGGCGATTAATTTGCTTGCGCTTGTAAACAAAGATTTCAAAAATGAAAATGGGCCTTATTACAAAAATAAAGGTGGATTGGTACCAAGAATAATTGACACTGAGGACCTTGTGCTCCCATCAGGAAATTCTATAATGTTATATAATCTGCTCAGGCTATATCTGATAACTGGGGATAATTTGATAAAGGCGCAGTTCGATGATCTTGAGAGAAGCATCAATCCATATGCTTGCAAACAACCATCAGCTCATGCATTTTACTATCTTATAAAGAAAATTAATGAATCAAATCCAAAAATAATAGTTTTAGTTGGGCAACTGAACAAAGCGATAAAATGGATGAGAGCTTTTCGCCAGATGTACGTCCCAGACAGTGTAGCAGTTTTCCGCGATGCAGAGAATCCATGCATTGACAGTATATCAAGATTAACGTCAATTTATGTAGCAAAAAATAGCGAATGTACTGCTTATGTGTGCGGCAGCAGCTATTGCAGTTCTCCAATAAACAGCGAAGAGGAACTGATTTCATATTTTAACTCAGCGAGCGGGAAGTCCCCTTGACTTGGATGAAAGCGAGCAAAAGTATTTATAATCATACAGCTATAATAGGATAAGTAATGTGTTAAAAAAAGTATGTTGAAAATCAAGGTAAATAATATGGTTAGTGCGGAAAAGAACAGCAGGATACGGGAGAAAGGCAGGGAGACAAGCGGAAAGGTCAGACTGCAAAAGTATATGAAATAAAATTAGATAAGAGCAAAACATCAAAGATTCGACGCACTTCAAAGGCTCTTTCTTGAAGGGAAGTGGTTTACAAACTACATAATATCAAAAGGCATAACAGATTCTGTTTCTTATAAAGATTATAAAGACAAAAAGGTAAAGGTTGGCGATAAATTCGAAGAAAGGGAGCTGATTGTATTGTCATCACAGATGAAACAATACCTGATAAAAAGGCTGCAGAGCAACAACAAAAGCCTTATAATATTGAAAGCAAAGGGAAAGAAAACTGGAAAGATAAGGTACAGGAAGGCGCTGCATTCAATACCCCTAATGCAATACGGCATAACCTATAGAATAAACCCGAAAGATAAAACAATACATGGCTTGGGTGATTTCAAAGCAATCGGGATAGATCAAATGCCATGCAACGCAGAGGTTGCTACTGCAAACTTTATAGAGAAAAATGACGATTACTTTTTGCATGTCGTTACATACCTGCCAAAAGAGGAAAAAGTGCATAACGGCAGAGCAATAGGCATTGACTTAGGCATAAAGAACCAGATTCTCAAATGGAATTAAGGTGCAATATACCAATGTCTGAAAGGATAAAGAAGCTTTACAAAGCCTTTTCAAGATCCCAATATGGCAAAAGGTCAAAAAGAGGAACAAAAATACTACAAAAGATAAAAAGCGAATTTCTGCATCAGAACAATCAGAAGACATAAACAACAAACTTGCGCATTATGTAACGTCAAATTATGAATATGTTGCTTACCAAAAAGATAAGAGTTGGTCAAGGTTTTACGGGAGGAAGATATACCAAACTTCCATAGGAGGATTCCGCAATTGCCTAAAGGCAAGCACTCCTTTGGAAGTAGGCAGGTTCATAAGAACAACTGGCGTATGC
>JARVJW010000005.1 GCA_029775955.1 Nitrososphaeria archaeon
ATGAACAGCTATTTCAATAAGAAATACACATAGCAGAAATCAATAAGCAGCAAAGAAATAAACTTGCAAAAAGGGAAGTTATTTCTGAAGAATACAATGCACATAATCTCTAAGAGGATCGTTGAGTATACGAAATCAAAAGGCATAGTTATAGGTAGGGGATGGAAACAGTCAATTGGCATGAGGAGCAAAAACAATCAGAACTTTGTACAGATTCCATTTAACACACTCAGGCAGAAGAAAATGGCATTAATGTTTTCGTCATAGATGAATCACATGTAAGCAAATGCTCAGACAGTGAAAGCATAGAACATCACGGCACATAATAGGATATCAAGAGGCTATTCACGAAAAGGGAAAATGATAAACGTAGACATGAACGAAGTATGATAAGAAAGGCATTTCAGAAAGCTTTTGCTGATAGGATGTAGGTTTACACCCAATAAGCATCAGATAATTTCTAAATGTTAACATGGTTAACGGAAATCACGACCTAATTGAACAGCACTAGCACATATCGATTCGATAATAATTGTACCTAAAGTCTACTCAATATTGTGATAAAGTGCCATCCTTTCTTGCCTTGTTAAAGGCTGCGATATACGCATATGTTCCCAGCGGAACCAGAACGGCAACAAATAAAAGCATTATAAGAATATCTGGGAAGATTGTTGAGAATCCTTGGCCGTAGAGAAGTGCCTCCCTTAAGCCTTGAAGCGCCCAGGTGAGCGGTAGAGAATAGCTGACAAGCCTGAGATAGTATGGAAGTACTGCCACAGGGAAAACGACATTGCCTAATAAAGTAGAAACAGTTGAATAGAAAACTGATATAGGGTTGCCTTGCTTTGTAACCATTACAACTGCGCCTGAAAGGGCCGCTAATCCAAAAGATGAAAACATGAGCAAGGAAATTAGTACTAAAGCAATAAGAGTGCCACTAAGTGTATAAGTAACTCCCAGGGCTATTCCCACCAAGAGTATAACTATTGCACTAATGCTGTTCATGACCAAACCCCACATCATAGTATAAATTAGAAAACTCAATGCCCCAGAAGGCGCTAGCACATAATACTCTATGGTTCCATAAAGCTGCTCGTTTCTTAGCCTCTGGCTTGCAGTAGTGATTGTTGACGCTACATAACCCTGAAAAGCAAGGCCTATAACTAAGTAGGCTGTATAATTTCCAGCACCAAGATTGGATACCAGACTGTCCCCCAATGCAGTACCTGTAAAATAATATGTGAACACTGGAAGCACCCAGCTGACTAGGGTCAAAACTGCTTGGGTCTTGTAACTGTACCAGACCCTGAACCCTCTCAGGTAAATGTACGCGTAAATCTTAGAGAGTATGTTCACGCCCCCAAGCGCCTCCCCTTTTGATCTGGTATGGCCTAAAATCGGCATTGCTTTCACCTACAAGCAGTATATATGCATCTTCAAGCGTTGGATCAACTTCTGTGTAATCTCTTGTCAGCAGAGAAATCTTATCCTTTGGACCCCTAATAAGTGCCCTCCCGTTTTCGTACTTGAGCACGAACTTTTCCATTTCTGAAGTTATGTTATCTGTAGGAACAAGGGCTTCAGCAAATTGTCCTGCTATTGAACTTATTTCCGCCGGTGTGCCACTGCTTATTACGATTCCAGATTTGATTAAATAGATGTTATTTGCCAGCTCTTCTATCTCATTCATAAGATGACTAGTAAGTACTATTGTTCTGCCAGTTGCAAGCCTCCTTACTAGCTGCCTGACCCTCCTAGAGGATGAAGTATCTATTCCCAGCGTTGGCTCATCCAGCAGCACTATATCAGGATCATGCATCAGTGCCCTCGCTATGGCCAGCCTTCTAAGCATACCGGTGCTGTAATGCATTATTGGCTGGTCGCCCCACTCGCCGAGCCCAACCGTTTCCAGGAGCTCTCTTGCCCTTGACCGGGCCTCACTGAGCCCCATATTATACAGAGCCCCATAAAATACAAGATTATCAAGGCCGGTTAATCTGAAGTACATAAGCCTATCACTAACTGTAACAAGCCCTATCTTTTTTCGGACTTCCTTTGCATGTGAAACGACATCCAGACCATCAATATAGGCGTTGCCTGATGTGGGGAGCATAAGCGTTGAAATGATTTTAATTAGAGTCGTCTTTCCTGCACCATTTGGACCAACAAGTGCAGTTATGCTGTTGCGGTCGGCCTTAAAGTTCACCCCCTTCAGGGCTTCTACTGACCAGCCCCTGGAATTGAATGTCTTGGTCAGCTCAACAGTTTCTATCAATTTTTATTGACCATTCTCATTAGAATTTTGGCAGCTACTGAAAGATTATACTTTTCATCTGGACTTAAATCACCTATACTTTCATCAATCATTTCAAGAACGTGCTTCCTGGCAGCAATAAGAACCTCTTTACCAATTTCTGTCAATCCCAGCTCGATTCTCCTCCTGTCATTTTTATTTTCAACTCTAGTTACAAATCCCTTTATGTTAAGGGCTTCAACCAGCCTGCTTGTAGAAGGCGTGGAAACCCCAAGATAATCCTTTAGCTCTAAAAGTGAACTGTTGTCATTCCTGCTTATAAATGATAGAACTCTGAATTGTGCTACAGATAATCCAGAGCATTCCCTCATCCACATGCGAAATGTTCTAGAAGCTGTAAAAACTGCTTCCATAATTTCTTCATTAAGATGTACATAGTTAGCCATGGTAATAGTTAGCAATGCTAATTATTTAATGTTTTTCAATTTCTATTTTATACATGAATAGCAACAATAACTTCCAGTCAAAGTCGACAAAAAACGGTAATGTATCATGCCAAATAATTTATTACAAAATTTGAGCAAGCCCACACCGTTTCTGAAAGGTTATAATTTCTTATAACCATCATTCGGAGCGTTGACCTTCAAGCCCGCTCCGGCCACTTTAGGCTCATGACCGGTGTACAGGTATTCATTCTTCAAAGAAAGCCATCCGTACTCACGGTAGCCGCAGGGTTATGCAAGCCAACCTATTGGTCAATGTCACAGGTTTCGCATTCCGATATCCCTCAAGTTATCACCACTTGAGGATACTCTGAAGTCCCTTTTGGGTTCACATAAACGTATTGAGATTTGGATTTAATCATCTTCTGGTAAGCCTTTCATTTGTTCAACTTTCCCCTGAATTTCCTGTTGTTTCCACTAGTCCTTATTCCGTTCAAGTCTTCAAAAACAAACGATGCGCCTGGGTTTTCCTTCACAGTAGCAGAGCATCATTGACACGGTTCTTCTGCCTACCTCTGGCCTGGCGCAGTTTCCTGTACTTCTTCTGTTTATGTGCTTCTACAGGCTATTCCTCCCTAAGTCATTCTATATGTGCGCTATGTCAGAAATGCTCTGTGTATAAGTTCCTTTCAGCGCAGGCCTACCAGCATTCACCGTCGCAAACGTGGAATCTATCGTGGAGAAGTTCAGGTCTTGCGCCACAAAGCTACCACCTAAGGACCTTTCCTTTTCCGATATGGTGAAAGTTATACACACAAAATTGTCAGTCAGCAAGAGCTCTGAAGCTTTGCCCTTGCTGTATGCCAGGAAGTGCTTGTTCTCAGTGTTTATTGGGACGTAAGCGTAATGCCTGGGCTGGAGCGTTACCCTCACTTTGTCACCTTGAACAGCTCGCCGTCAATCCTCATTTCAAGCTTCTTCACAACAGGTATCCTCAGCTCGCCATGATGGTTCTTCTTGTATGACCGGAGCATGGCAACGGCGGAAACGGGGTTGAGGTGGTGAATCGCATAATCGTAGTTTGACACGAACCACGGCTTGACTTCAATGCAATTGGCGAAGGCATCCTATTGTGATCGCGTATAGCCATTTCATAGGCAACTTCAATAGCATACCTTATCGCGTTCTGCATGTCCGTGAGGTACTTCATTACTTCCTCCTGTGGTTCATAGTCCCGACAATTGTCCTCTTATCCCCCCTGGATTTCCACGGGTGGTTCATGGCTTTATCACCTTCAGTATTTCCTTTGCCTTATGCGACCGAAATCCGTAAAGCCTCGCTGAAAAGGAAGTTACGATGGAAATCAAATCCCTTGTAAGCTCTTCCTGGGCCGACAGTATTTCC
>JARVJW010000192.1 GCA_029775955.1 Nitrososphaeria archaeon
TGAAAATATATTCTCAAACAAGACAGGGCAATAAAAGAGTGCATGAACTTCTTCAGAAGGTGCAGAGAAAGACAGGGCAAAAGTTGGCTTCCCAAGATTCAAGTCAAAGTATTATAGCATAGTTTACCCTCAGAATAACTGTTCATTTTAGATTGAAAAGGAAGGAAAGGCCCACATGCTTTAGGGTGGGAAAATTTCACAAAAAAATATTTATGTACTGTCTGCATTAATTTTCACATGGTACGTGTTACCTTAATCAGGCCTTCTAACTATTCTGGCAGTGCGTATCTTACGAAGTGGGGATTTTTGCCAGCTCCTTTAGGCATATTGCAACTTGCAGGAGGTATTTTAAGGATAAAGGGCAGTTCAGTTAATGTTATTGATATGGAAGCAGACAAATTCAAAACAGTAAATCAGGTTGTCGATGAAACTTTAAAATTTAACCCAGATGTAGTTGGCATAACACTTCATGCAACAGCTGCGCATAATACTGCGGGGGAAATAGCACGCAAAATAAAGGAACATAAACCAAACACGGTGCTTGTGGCTGGTGGCCATCATGCTACATTTCTTCCTTATGAAATGCTCAGACAGGGATTTGATATATCCGTGCTAGGCGAGGGTGACATAACGATCATCGATATATCGAACGCTGTGGAAAAAGGAACTGATTTCAGCGAAATTCCCGGAATTGTTTATAAAAATGGAAACAAATTCATTAGGACTAAACTGAGGCCGCTTATTCAGGATCTTGATAGCCTTCCGATGCCTGCCCTGGACCTTGTGAATAAAGACCTTTACTTTTTTAAAACATTTGGTGACAATGATACTGTTACATGTATTGAAACTGCAAGAGGATGCCCTTACGCCTGCGATTTTTGTTCTGTAACGCCGACATGGGGTAACAAATGGAGAAACAAATCAATTGACAGAATAATTGCTGAACTTGACCTTGCAAAGAAGCTTGGTTATGACTGGGTATTCTTTACTGATGATATATTCGTCGTATATCCCAATGTAAAACAGAGGATGAAACTTTTTGAAAAGATGATTGAGCACAACTATAATTTCAAGTTTATAGTTCAGATGAGGGCTGATGTGACAAGTAAGAACCCTGAACTCATAAAGAAGGGAGCTGAAGCAGGAATGACAATAGCATTTTTAGGAATAGAATCGGGAAGTCAAGAAACGTTGAAAAAAATGCACAAGGGAACATTTATTCCCCAGTCAGTAAAGGCGGTGGAAATACTCAACAAATATGGTGTGATAACCCTCGGAGGCATGATGCTAGGAGCCCCATACGAAAGCATAAGTGATATGCTTACTACGGTGAGCTTTTCTCATAAGCTTGCGGATGCAGGGCTGGATGCAGTTCAATTTAGCATGTACACTCCACTTCCAGGCACTAGAATATTTGATGATGCAGTAAGAAACAACCTGCTGTTTACGCTTGACTGGGACAGATATGATATACTTACTCCTGTCATGAGGACGCGCGTTCACCCAGTTATAACTCAAATAATACAGTGGTACGGCCATTATTCGTTTTATATACTAAAATACTTAAAGGGAAGGGCATTAGGGAAGAAAGCAATTACAACAAGTAAGAACAAACTTGTGAAAAATGCCACCAAATTTATATTTTCAATGTTTCCTAAATATCTTAAGGATCTTTCCATGTTTCCGGCTTTCCTTTTTAAAACAGCAAAGCTCTATAATTCCAAAACAGTAGCTATAAGCGGTGAAAAAATGAAGGAATTACTGGAATTCTCGGGCAGCATAGTTTATGAAGAAGTTGGTAGCAAGAATCCATACTTTATGATAAAGGAGGCAGAATGGACTTAAAAATAAAGACTTGTGGTATATGTGGAAAGGAGTTCACATGTGGCAACCCTATTTCATGCTGGTGTTCCAGCATATCATTAACAAAAGACCAGCTTACAAAGTTAAAGGGGATAAGTGACGACTGCGTATGCCCAGATTGCCTATCTAAAGCATCAAGGTCTCAATTTGATTTCAAACATTGAAAATTTTTGTGAAACATTTATAATTAAAGCGGTGAAAAAATGTCGTTGCTGTCAAAGTTGCGCATGGTCAATGGCTTCATTATGACGAAGTACTTTAATAGGACTCCGTTTTATGCCACATATAATGTCACATTCAGGTGCAATTCAAGGTGTGTATATTGTGATTACTGGAAAAGCGATTCTCCTGAACTAAACACGGAAAATGCTTTAAAGGTCGTAGATAGAATGTCTGAATCAGGCATATCAATGCTTGCAATAAGCGGTGGAGAGCCCCTGCTGAGGAATGATTTAAACCAGTTACTTAAAAGGGCAAGGGATTTAGGGGTCA
This sequence comes from Nitrososphaeria archaeon, assembly GCA_029775955.1. Taxonomy (GTDB): domain Archaea; phylum Thermoproteota; class Nitrososphaeria; order Conexivisphaerales; family UBA164; genus KM4347-05. Next base: position 2,356 of record JARVJW010000192.1, read on the forward strand.
TAAATACGCTGAACACCAGCGGGTTGATCATCAAGGAACAGCTTGCCTTTGAATTAGCTAAATATGTGGACGCAATAACTATTTCCATAGATGGCCCCCCTGAAGTTCACGATAAACAAAGAGGAATTAAAGGGGCATTTGAAAGATCTGTAAGGGCGCTGGCGCTTTACAAATCAGCAGGCATCAGGGTTGGCATTAATATGGTGCTTACTGATCTGAATAAGGATCTGGTTATGGAAACATACAACCTTTTAGAAGATTACATAGATTTTATGACGGTTCAGCCAGTAAATCCTCCATTGAAGAATGGCATTAGTGAAAAAACTATAAGTGATCTACATTCAATTAAGGGAAAGCTATTTCTGCCAGAGTCGTACATTGAATATATGAAAGAATACATTAATGGAGGATTTAATAAAATCTGCGATGCCTTAAAGCTTTATTACGCTGTTGATCCACTTGGCAATGTGTTGGCATGTGCTGCTAGGCACGATATTATAGTTGGAAATTTGCTTCATGATTCTTATAAGCAAATAATCGGGAATATCTCAAAAACTTCTATGGAAGAGATAGATAAATGCACCGGTTGTTATCTTGTATGCACTGTGGGAGTAAACATGCAGTTAAAGCAATCTGTTTTAAACAGTGCAGTACAGGTAATAAGAGCTTACAAATAGATATAATTCGAACTAAGAAGATTGATAACAGAGATACCGAACTTACAGTCAATGGAAGAACTGAAAAAGGAGCACAGGCTCAGGAAACAATCTTTAAGTCTCTTGGGCTAACTTTTGACGACTTCTACAGATCGGTTTATTTGCATCAGGAATCAATAAATGCACTTATCACGGATGACCCAAGAATGAGGCCATAGATTGCTTGGATTAGAAAAGGTTCGAAACATAATTGGAAGTATCCTAATGCAGGCAATTAAGAAATCCCTTGCTGAATTGACAAGTCAAAAGGAAAAAATATCTGCAAAACTACAAGGGGCAATAGAGCAGATTACTACTGAAGTAGGCAAGGCTGAAAATGAGGCTAAGGAATTGCGACAGACCAAATTACAATCGCAGAAATATCAAAGAAATTGGGGGTTACAAAACAATTTCAATGAAATTTCAGCGAAGAGTCAATCAGAGCCTTTTTCACTTCCAAATGATTTGAGCTCAGATGTAATTGAAAAATTGATACCCATAGTTAGGACGTTCTTGAGAAAATGCAGAAAGAAAGAAAAAGTCCGCTGGCGTGGACGAATTACGAAAAGAACAAGGGGACGCGATCCAACTGAAATTGGATTCCGAGAAGCTCCTTAAGAATAGAAAAGAAAAGGAGGCAGAAATCAAGTTAATCGAGGTTGAGTTCGGAGATATCGAGTCAATTAATCTAAAGATTAGCGATACTGACAAGAGAATGGCCAAGCTGAACATAGACGAATTGGACGCCGTGGACTACAGTTTCAATGTAGATAAGTTTAAGTATTGGTAAATATAGAAGAATATCTAAAGTGATAATCGCTTATGAAGACAGGCTCATAAAGTTTGGTATTGAAACTTTAAAGAAAACGTTCACAACTTTCGGAACAGAAAAACCATGAAGAAAAGACTCAAGGAGAACTTGTTGAAGACTTAATTACGATAGTTTCTCACTTTGCTGGAAGGCTCTATGGAATGAGAAGCCATAGATATAGGGATGTCATCGAAGGAGTCAAGAAGCTTGTTGGTCAAAGC
>JARVJW010000194.1 GCA_029775955.1 Nitrososphaeria archaeon
AACCGTATTCTCCTCGGGACAGAGGCTACGAATTGCAAGCTATGTGTTTTAAATTATTTTATTACCAAAGTCACTCCAATCAAGTGCTTGACGCCAAAGACCATAACAAGAAAGGCACTCAGGAAGGCATCAGAAGAATTCGGGTTAGATGTTGCTTGAAAATGGCTGAATATGTTCCTCTTGATAAATGTAAAGTTGACGAGCGTCTCAAGTTGCGCCTGAGCTATGACGCCCATTTACTTGTTAAAAGCATTAATGCAGTAGGACAGTTGCAACCTGGGCTGGGATACAAGGGAAGGAGATACTGTCATGGTTTACAGCTGGATCAGGAGGCTGCTGGCTGTCCAGAAGTCCAATGAGCTTTTTGGCAGCCAGAAAAATATTATGCCACAATCATGCCAAAAATGGATGACGCGGAAATATGGAAACAGGTGCTGGCAGAAAACGAGGCACAAGCCTTCCATTATCAACATCGCTTAAAGGCCTCTTGAGGCAAATATAGTATAAGTGTTGAGTTCAGCATATGGGACGTCATCATGGTGGGTCTGTAACAGTTATATCGAATTTCGCTAGTAAATTCAGTTTTTGGAGGATTGTGGTACCATAAGCTAAAACTTAGTATCTTTATTACTAGAACTTTCTTATACACTATCTATAATATAAATATTTTCAGCATCTGTGGGAAACGGTGCTAGCTAGTGGCTTTGATAATTAAGTCAATATAACAGGCCTAAGCCCTGGCAGCCTGAGAGAAGGGTTGATCACCCACAGACAAGAAGTTCTTCGATATATTAGGAAAGTTCTTCAATTCAGTGGATTAATTTATGAACTGACACAACTTCATCAGGCCTCACGGTGCATTTAAAATTGGAAAGCTTGAAATGCCAGCAGTTATATATTACCGGAGGCTGCCTAAGAAGTAGATAATGGAGGACCCATTATTCCTTGAGCAAATGGGGAGGGGGGAATGATCTGCGGGCAAAACACACAGTCGTTGGTTAGAGTGAAGTTTTATAATGGCTAGAATAACCAGAATATTAGACATATCCCTATTTGTCTATAAGCGCAATGCGCGCGCTTAAATTAAGACGATAAGCCAAGCAATTAGAAGACCTATACAAAGCATCAACGCCACCGATCTCCCAGATACTCTTGAAAGCCATTTTTTGGTTTCTGCGTATCCAACCATTCTGTGCTGAGCCATGTGGAGCTTTTGCTCGATCATATACAGTCTATCGTTCTTAATGTTGTAAATGGAAGCGTGTCTAAAATACCAAAAAATCCAAGCAAAAAGAGATAATGAACCGCCTATAGCAGCCGCAAATAATAGTTGAGTATTCCTAGAGTTAGAAAGAAATCCGAGAGCCACTATATTTGAACCGACAAGAATCGAGCCTATTTGCCAATTCAGATTATCATAGTGAGTTAGCATGTCTTGGGTTCTATGATACTCAAAAAGCAGAATGTCCTTTTCCGGTTCATCCGTAAGTACGCCAGAATAAGCTTCCGCAAATGAAGCATACTCAAGAGTTTTTATTTGTTTTTTCTTTCTTTGAATGTCACTTAGCGATTGACGCAAAGGAAAAAATAGAAATCCTATGTCGATTACCAGCAATGCTAGAAAACCAATAAAGCTCATTTACTCTCTCTCATCTGCCGATAACTCTGCAGAACCCAATTGACCGTTAAAAGCCCCCATGAACACGTTAACTAGCAATAATGCAAACAACATTCCAAAAACAATTATTTTCAACGGTCGTCCCTCCTATTGGCATATAGAGGACTGTAAAAAAGTCAGATTTAAGGTTTGCTTAAACAAGCTAGCGCTTTTGGCAACATGCCGCATTGGAAAGACGAAATCAAGTGGCAGAAAAACTGATAGAAAAGTTACGTCGTCCTCATCGTGGAAATCCTAACTCCGAAGCTCTTAACAAATACCCAAATTATGGCGCAGTCCTTGATGAGTGATGGATAGAGGCGTGGAAGCTCCTTCAAAAAACCTTCTAGACACTTCAGAGCAACAGGTAAGGTTAATACTCCTTTGAAAAAAGCTTCATTAAAACTGGAGTTGCTTCACAAGAGAGCCCCCTCTGCACAAAAAAACCTGGCCTAAACCTCAAAAACACGCCCCTCCCTTTACTTCAGCTTGTCTAGGCCGTCGCAGGCCTTACAGAAACCCTTACGCCAGAAAACAGGCTGATTGATTGAGAGTTTTGAGAAGCTTGCCTATAAGAAAAAGGAGGTGTTATTCGAGTTCTTAGCATTGCAAAGATCGTTTCTTAAGAAAAGATTCGAAGTTAAGGCTTATCGTAGGAGCCACTATCGTCATCCCCACACCCCCACCAAGTTCTCCGTAAGGGTGATAACACCTAGGGAAAAATAAAGTTGATTTATGAATTCGCCGAGGATAATAAATTGCTACTTGAAATGTAGTTGTAATAAATATCGTATGATTACCCTCATACGAGCAATACGTTGGTTAATGAAACATGACATCCTTGTATCAGTACTGAACTGGAATGGAAACTTGCTTTCAACAATGTTGCCAAAAGAACCTCTGAATGGTGAATTGAAAATCCAGAACAGTTCTATGATTGGATCTTATCCCTAAGACCAAAGAATGTAAGGGATAAGGGAATATCGGAAAGGGGATTGAAGAGGAAAAAAGCTGAGATAAGGAAAGGAAAAATCCTGAACTTCAAAACAAAAATAAACAGAGAACTTTTTAAACTTTATAAGTCAAGGTAGACTGCAAATCTATTAATATTCATAGATGCAAATATTATTTTAAATAGGGGGTGACATTTTTTCGCTCTTATCTATATCCCCTATAGCTATATGGGCCCGGTGGGACTTGAACCCACGACCGCCCGGTTATGAGCCGGGCGCTCTGCCATACTGAGCTACAGGCCCGCACCTCATATTTTCATTTATTTCATATTTTAACATTGCTCTGCATCTGCTGTGTTGAACAAATATTTAAGTGGCCTGTAACTCCAGGAGCTTTTTTTCCTTCCTGCTGGGAATAACTTTCCACAGGACCACAGTTGCGCCCCTTTTTCTCAGGTAAGAGACAACCTTTCCCCGATCCTCCTCTCTTATCATGAACACGCCCTTGGAATAGCGTATGTTCCTGATCTTGTCAAGGTAGCCTTCCTTGATCTGTATCTAGTGAGAGTGGCTCTCATACCGATCACGGTAGAACTTTGAGATCTCTCCCCTGCTCCTGTTATCTCAAAGTGAACGATATCAGGACTGCCGTTTCCACAACAACTGGAAGGTTTCTGAGAATATAAATATATGCCTGTTGTATACTGCAATCATGTCAAGGTTGGGAAAACCTTACAAGGACAGGAGAGACTGGAAGGCATACAACGAGGAACTGGTGATAAGGGGAACTTTGATCTTGATTTCGCTGATCAGTGGGATTCCGAGCTGAAGCGCATGAATCTGGGAAAACGCGGATCTACATGCTTCCCGGAATGAAATTTATGATGCTCTGGAAGCAGTATCTTGACTATCGCGGTCTTGCAAGATCAATGCAGAGTAAGGGGCTCATACCGGAATACGGCGATTATACAACCATATGGTACCGGGCCTAGAACATGCAGATCTGGCAACCGACGGTACAGGCATGAAGGCAGGCAACGCAGGATCATACAGGATAATGAAGTGTAGTGATCCAGATGCAAGGCAGAAGAAGCACCTCATAATCACCGCCGATGTGCGGACAAAGAAGATCATCGGAATAAAGGTGTACATAGAGGGTTCAGGTCCATCTGAACCAGAGACTGCGGAGATGCAGTGCTGAGGGGAGTGAAAGTTGGTGCATTCTTTGGTGACGGTGCATTCGATACCAACGATCTCATGCATTTAATAGGAGCCAGGCCGGTCATAAAGGTCAGGAAGAATGCATCCAGTGCAGGGGATCGAAGACAGGCAATAAGGGACTATTAAAGGGAATGGGCGGATCAGGAGCAATATGGAATGAGGTGGCCAGGCACGGAAGGAATATTCTCCGCTGTGAAGTTTGGGGAGAATTGCGTAAGCCGATGTACCACAGGACTGGAAGCAGAGGGAT
>JARVJW010000148.1 GCA_029775955.1 Nitrososphaeria archaeon
GAAGGAGATGAAGAGGGGCTATTCAAAGAAGTATCACCAGAGGTCAATGGTGGAGACCATATTCTCCGTCATAAAGAGGACCATGGGAGACGAGATAAGGTCGGTGAAGACGGTGGCCCAGAACAATGAAATGAGGGCAAAAATAATCGGCTATAACGCCGCTAGGATCGTAGATATGGCCTCTTCTTTATTCGGAGGTTTTCTACAGAGCCGTTTTTGTAAACAATAGCCGGGGGTGGGATTTGAACCCACATACATGCGGTCTGCAGCCGCACTCGTAGCCGTTCCGACACCCCGGCTTATACATATTCTATTTCTTTATATTATTAACCTTTTGAAGGTATTCAAATATTGCACTGAAATCCTCTTCTCCAAGTTCCTGATCTACAGCTCCAGTATAAGTTGTCCAAAGTGTTGACATAACTGGCATATATATTTCATATTTATTGGCAACCTTTGTAAGCAACCCAAGATCCTTTTTCATATGTTTTAAATAAAATGTTGGTTCATAGTTTTCAGCCACCATTTTTACTCCTTTTATTTCACTAAATTCAGTCTTGTATGTGCTCACGTTTAACACATTTATAAAAAGCCTGGGATCTATGCCATCTTTCTTCACCAATGTAAGGCTTTCACTAATGATTTCTGCATATCCAGCTACAAGCAGGTTAAATGCCAGCTTTACTGTCTGTGCACTGCCTATGTCACCTATATAGAATGCCCTATGTGCAAAAACCCTTATCAGATCCATTAAATCTTCATATTTTTCCCTTTCCCCGCCAACCAGAGCTATTAGTTCCCCTCTTAGAGCCTTGCTTGGTCCTCCAACAACGGGAACTTCTATTCTATGAACTCCTTTTCTTTTCAGTTTTTCATTTATATATTTTGATTCCATTGGACTTATTGTGCTGAAGTCAAGAATTGTTTTGTTTGGCTTAATATAATCGGAAATACCGTGATTGCCTAGAGTTACATCTTCATCAGCAACATCGTCAGTTACGCTGACTATTATTATATCGCTGGCGTCGCATACGTCACTTATGGATGGCGCTATGTCTATTCTATCCCTTAATCCTTCAAGTTTTGCCCTCGTCCTATTGTAGCCTAATAAAGTATACCCTGATTGCACTGCCCTAATAGCCAGAGCGGATCCCATTTTACCTAACCCTATAAATCCTAGTTTTACCATTAATTAAATTTAGAACGATAGCTTATTAAATATTTTTTAAATATTAAATTCATGGACTGTAACGATGCAATTTTTAGCAGAAGAAGTGTGAGAAAATTTACAAATCAAGCTGTTGATAATGTCAGTATTCAAAAGATATTGATAGCGGGGGCATCTGCTCCCAGTGCTCACAATGAACAGCCATGGCATTTTATTGTTTTAAATAACGAAACTATCAAAAAAAGGCTTGCTCAAGACATGATGAATGCATATATAGCAAGTGGGAAGGCAGATGAGCAAAGGGCAGTAAGATCATATAATATGACTGTAAATACGCCAGTTATAATAGTTGGGTGCCTTGACATGGAGCAGCTCAAATATCAAAATGAGCTAGAATATAAAATGGGGATTCAGAGCCTTGCAGCAGCTGCTGAAAATATGCTAATAGCAGCCAATTGCCTAGGCTTGGGGTCATATTGGAGGGCTGCACCATGGGTTACAGCCAACATTATAAGGAATGTGTTGGGTGTTCCTGATTATGTTGAGCCCCAATGGATGTTACATGTTGGCTTTGCTGCAGGGGAGCCAGGAAGAAAGATTATGCGCAATGGCATTGATCATTGGAACCATTGGTAACAAATCCTCTAATTCTAACTAGATATTTAGAAATGGTTATTTTATTGAGGATTTGACTATAAGTGCATGGAAAAGGCAATGAGGGAACCAATTGTAGTTGTGCTTGGGCACGTCGATGCTGGTAAAACATCACTGCTGGACAAGCTTAGAGGCACGGCTGTCCAGCAAAAGGAAGCTGGAGGAATAACTCAGCACATAGGTGCTAGCCTTTTTCCAAGTGACGTTTTAGTTTCCATGACAGGTAAACTGCTATCAAAGTACAGGATAAATGTTAAGATTCCAGGGGTGCTGTTCATTGATACGCCAGGACATGAAGCGTTTTCAAACTTAAGGTACAGAGGAGGTTCAGCAGCTGATATTGCTATAATAGTGGTTGATATAACAAAGGGTATAGAAAAACAGACCATAGAAAGCATAAATATTCTTAAAGATAAAAAGGTCCCATTTCTTATTGCTCTAAATAAAGTGGATCTTATCGCTGGTTGGCGATATAATCCGCACAATACAATTGAAGAAAATATAAGGTTACAGGATAATGCAACACAAAAATTACTGGATGAAAGAATTTACACTGTTTTGGGCCAATTAGCACAACTGGGTTTTGATGGTGAAGCCTACTACAGGATAACAAGTTTCACAAAACAGGTTGCAATGATTCCGGTAAGCGCGACAACTGGGGAAGGAATACCTGAAATGCTTACAGTGCTCCTGGGACTGGTTCAGAATTTCATGAAAAACAAACTTGCTTTTAGAAAGGAGCCAGGAAGAGGGATAATTCTTGAAGTTAAAGAAGAGGAGGGGATGGGAACTGTATTTCATGTAATCTTGCTTGAGGGAATGGTTTCCATTAACAATAAAGTTGTAATTGGAACCCTAGCCGGCTCAAAAACAACTAAAATTAAGGGTATTTATTTACCTAAACCACTTGACGAAATGAGAGACCCACGTGATAAATTTAAGCCTGTAAGGGAAGTAGAGGCATCTTCGGGGATAAGCGTAATTGTATCTGATCCTGATGAAGTTGTTGCCGGTGCTCCAATGTATGTAATAACTGACGAAAAAGATGAATTGAATGCAAAGAAAGAAATTGCGGATGAATTAAAGAAACTTATAATAAAAAATGATCAAGTGGGTGTTATAGTCAAGGTAGATGCTCTTGGATCTCTAGAAGCCATGTCATTTTTGCTTAAACAGGCAGGCATACCAATCAGGTATGCTGAAGTCGGGTCCGTTACTAAAAAGGACATAATAGAAGCAGAACTTGTAAGGGAAAAGGACAAATACCTTGGTGTCATACTTGCATTTAATCAAAAGATTTTAGTTGAAAATACAACAGTGAAAATTTTTTCAGGTAAAGTCATGTACGATATAATTGAAGAATATCAAAGATATGTTGTAGAGCAGAAGGAAAAGGACTTGCATCTAAAGCTTGACCAAATGACATATCCAGCAAAGCTACAGGTCATTAAAGGTTATATTTTCAGGAGGAGCAATCCTGCAATATTTGGGATAAGGGTAATACAGGGAACGTTGAAACCAAAAGTCAGGGTTATGAACTTATATGGAAAGGAAATTGGAGTTATTGAACAGATTCAAGTTCAGGGAGAAACTGTGCAGGAAGTGAGGGCCGGTGAAGATTCAGCAATATCAATAAGAGACATAACAATAGGAAGGCATATTAGAGAAGATGAAATCCTATATACATTGCCAAATTCAAATCAGATAAATGATTTGAAAAAAATTATAACTGATCCAAGTGAAATAAAGGTGCTAAATGAAATATTGCAAATTCGCAGAAAAGTTGAGTTGATGTACGGGTATTAAAAACTTTAAAAACATGTACTTTGTTGCATAAATTAAAAGTTCGGCTTGATTATTTAACAATTAGCGTTTTATACAGTAGTTTCGCAAGCAGTAAGTGAACTACCCCGCCCTTGCGGACGGGGCCACGCCCGCTTGTTTGGGGCTTCTCGCTTCAACGGCAATGCTTGCTTTCACATGCGGAATACGCTTTATGTATTCGAGCATGCTACTTGTAGAGGCATAATCCTCTGCGAGCGTCTCGCCTAGGTTCCCTAGGCAAAGCCCTTCTTCCTTTATCTTATTTGCAGCACCTACATCCCTATCAAATACTGAATGGCATGAAGGGCATACTACCATTCTATCCGATAGGTTCAGATGCTGCACTGTGCCACAATTCATGCATACGC
>JARVJW010000110.1 GCA_029775955.1 Nitrososphaeria archaeon
CCACACCTTGAACATTCCTGTGAAGTGTGATATGGATCAACATAGACAACGGGTATTCCAAGTAGTCTGGCTTTATATTCTATCATTTGTTCAAGCTGATAGAATGACCAGCTATTCAAGGAATACCTGAAATTTCTGCTAGATTTTGCATTTCTTATCCCCTGCAGGTATTCAAGCTTAATTCCCGTTCTGTTTCGCTTCCTCTACTATTTTCTTTAATACCTTGTGGTTTAAATCCATTTCAATGTTTCTCTCCCTGTTTTTTATTTCCTTGACCTTCCTATATTTGCCTTTTTTCTGAAGCTTTTTTCTTGTATTTCTTATGTACGTGCTCTGCCTCCAAGTTTTAGGACTTTACTCGGATTGACTACAACAGCAATGTGCCCAGTCGTGTTTCTATCAACCCCTAAATATGAAAGGGATTCAATCATGTTTTCCTCTGCGACGGTTATGAAATATATACATATTCCTTGTCAACCTGATTTATTTTCAGGAAATCGTTTCTGAAGTGAAAGTAAGTTTTAGGGACGGTATCACAATCTTCATGATTGAACTTTATTCCCTGAGCCGGAATGGTTCACACTACTAACTTTGCTTTCCTGTTTCTTGCATATTTCCTCAATATCTGGTTAGATATAATTGACTTCAGCCCAAACTGTTTCATAACTGCTGAATATATTGAACGATATAGCATATTCTGCTATCTTCCATGCAAGTTCAATCAAGAAATTACGGTTGTGCTTTGTACGTTAATATCATGTTTTTTCTGCTCCTCAATGTATTATAATTTCAATATAATTGTATATAAATATATTGCATCCACATCGCAAGCTTAGTGGCTTCCTTGCTCAAACATTTTGTAAGAAATTCTGATTTTTGTGGCGACCAGTTTGTTGCACGTCAAATTCGGCTCATTTATACATCTAATTATGCACAGCTATGTTTAGTGAAATTTATTTTTATTATGCAATAATATAGGGCGAAAAAATTTAAACATAAATCCAATCCGTTTCTGTTTTATCAAAATCCAAGACCCCATAACACTTGCTTTCTTTAAATGAGGGAACAGCAACTAACCAGACACCCCTGTACATGGTATCGTGCGGCTCCTTTACGTTACTGATTAAAAATACATCTGGTCTATTTTCAATTATCAGCCCATCCTTGCTGGCCGCTATTATCGGAATAACTCCTAAGGTTGGCGCCAGGTGCCTCGTTTTTAACATTTTCTTAATTGCGTATTCTTCACTAAATCTGGAGTAACATTTTAACCCTTGTCCACTATAAAGTAAAAACAATTGGTCATTTAGCCTTATTTCAGAAGGATTACCTAATGACCTGAAGTTTGCTATATTATAAGCTTCTTTCATCAATTTAAAACCTATAGGTTTCTGGGGAAGCCACACATTAGTTTCATCAGTTTCCCCAGGTATTACTATCTTGAATTGATTTTTAGCCAGCTGTTGCAAGTGCTTAGCTAATTGCTCATATCCATAAGTTGGCAATAATCCTTTGTCTAGTAAGTTACGCTTATTTATCAAATTTCCCAAAATTATAATTCCTTCTACTTTCTCCGTCTGCAGCTTTTTAAACAGCTCACTGTTGTCGAGACTACCTTCACTTATATCACTTATTATAATTACACGCCCACTTTTTTTCTTTAAATTTTTAATCTCGGGAACTTCCACGTCAGACATCTCTTCTATAATTGGCTCTTTATCGAATTTAATTTTAAAAGCAGCCGCAGAACCAATAACCGCTTCATTTAAAATTCTGTTTTCAGAAACTTTTAATGAAATTGTAGTCCTTCCATCATCAAGTAACAAATGCCCATCTGTTTTTTTCATTATCAGAGCAAATGTCCATCTATAACCTTTGAACTGTCTATTTATGAATTGCAGGGAAACGAAATTGATCTTTTCTGGCCTAATGGCCCAAATGGATTTTAGCCTGTTAAGCCTGTCTACTAGCATAAGCGATATTTTTTCTGGCGGTAAAGGCAAAACGCTGTCTGAAAATGATCTTGCTTCACTTATTAAAATCGTTGTTTTTTTACTTTCAATGCCCGTATTTTTATCAAGTATATCATTAAGGTTTAGAAAAAAACTATCCTTTTTTTTATGCTTTATTGTATATAAAGCCCTTGATGCGTAATCAGGGTTCTCCTCAATAAATTTTATAACTTCGGGATTTACCTGCATCCCGCGTTTGAGCGCTTCATTTACTATTTCTCGTATGTTGACAGACACGATGGTTAGCTTTAAAATGCTTAAATATTAACTTGCTGGAACCTATGTTTATATGGTAAGATTGGCATTATATATGCAGGATAAGCACCCAATAAAAGATGAAATTGAATATTCCAAGTATGCAGAACAAAATGGCTTTGAAGCAGTTTGGTTTGCTGAGTCGAGGTTGGCAAGAGATGCTATTGTGCCGATGTCAGCAGTGGCTTCTAATACGTCAAAAATTACGGTTGCAAGTGGAGTAGTAAACAACTGGACACGAAATGTAGGTTTGATGGCTGCAACCTTTGGCACATTATACGAACTTGCGCCTGACAGAGTTATACTTGGTGTTGGAGCGTGGTGGGAACCACTAGCATCAAAGGTTGGAGTTAAAAGGGAAAAACCGCTTCTTGCAATGAAGGAATATGTCACTGTTCTAAAGCGGCTTTTCAATCTGGAATCAGTAACATACCATGGAAAATTTGTAAACGTTACAGATATACAGTTAGACGTTGTCTATGGAGAGAAGAAGCCCAGAAAGATTCCAGTATATATAGGGGCTACTGGGTTCGAAATGCTGGAGCTTGCGGGAGAAATAGCAGATGGGGTTGTTTTAAATTATCTTGTTTCGCCAGAGTATAACAAAAAAGCTTTGGAAATGATAAAGAAGGGAGCTGCAAAGGCTGGTAGAACACTTGAGCAAATTGATAGACCACAGCTGGTAGTTGTTTCTATGGATTATGATGAAAATAAGGCAATAGATAGGGCGAAAACACTAGTTTCTATGTACCTTGGGCAACAGCCTCATATAATGAAGGCCAGTGGAGTATCAGAGTCATTGATAAGTGAAGTCAATGAAGCATTGGGCGGATGGCCTGCAAAACCGGGTGGATTGGAAAGAGCAAAGAAACTCGTGCCTGATGAAGTTGTCAAAATGCTTACTGTAACTGGGACCCCTGACCAGTGCAGAAAAAAAGTAAGGGAGTACATTAACAGTGGAGCAACATCGCCAATTATGTATCCGCTAGGTGACGATGTCAAACTCATGATAAGGGAAATGGCAGTGGGTTACTGATAGTTCATTATGATTTAACTTTATGAAAAGATCGACTTTTTTGTATGTTTTTGGTTTTATAATTATAGTTGTTGGTATATTTTTAATCTCTTCATCTACTGGCAACTATGGAGTATCAATAGTAGTTTTTCCAATACCATTTATTTTTACATTTGGAAAACCTGCGACCTTAGTTTCGACTTTAACTTTAATTATGGGTGCAGTGATGTTGGTTCTTTTCCTGACTTATATTGCTATTATATTTTATCAAAAGGGCAAAAAATAATTGGATTGATTGCACTAAAATTTATGTGCACATATTTAGTTTATAAAAGATTTTGATAAACTAGGAACCTTTATTGGGCATATTGCAAAAATTTAAAATAAATATCAAATTATATGCGGTTGTGCATTTGTGTATATAAAAACTGTATATTTCTAAAGCAGTTAAGCATTAAGTGTAATAGATATATAGTAAATAATCAGTACTTCCGCAAGTAGTAATGTTTCACCTCTGACTAACGCTCGATAAGCTTTGCATAATTAAAAGACATGCTAAAAAATGCAAGGTTTAACCATTTAGCTCCAGCTAAGCCCCATCGTACACT
>JARVJW010000143.1 GCA_029775955.1 Nitrososphaeria archaeon
CTTTAGATATCCTTCTATATTTACCAATATTTAAACTTATCTACATTGAAACTGTAGCCTACGGCGTTTGATTATCATCTCAAAATTGCAATTATAAATGCAACAAGCAGTATCAATGATAGGGTCCAATCAACCGGTTTCATCCTGAAGTCTCGATAGTACGTTCTAGTTTTGCTTGCCCTGAACCCCCTTATGTCGGCTGAAATTGCAATGTTCTGAGAAGATCTTAGCACATCTATAACGAAGTCGGCCACTATGAGGCCAGTGCTGAATACATATGTCCAAAACCTTTGAAATAAAGTCTTAATAGGTTGCAGGTTAAATGCTCCCAAAAAGCCTCTACTTCTTAGCACTTCAGTTAGTAAAGAAAATGAATCCAAAACCTTCGGTATCGAAACAAGCGCAAGGGTCATTGCAAAAGCAAGTTCATATGGTACTTTCGATTTTACCATGCTTGTAAGCAGGTCTGAAGGTGATGATGTAAAAACAATTATAAATGCAGCAGCAACTGCCAGCGCGGCTGGCACCGATGATACTAAACCGAAAAGCAGGCCCAGCACTGACACTCCCCTGATCCCCATTGATGTGGGCTCGATTGCTATGAGCAGATAGCTTGACACTCTCCTAAATCCAGAAAAGGTTATGCTATCTATCCAAGCAGATGGCAAAATGATGGACAACATAAGGAGCACAACAAATCTGATGTCCTTGAGAAAGTTATTCATAAAAGCATAAAGTGCTAGTGTAAATGCTAGGAGCGCAACACCAACGTAAATGCCAAATGTGCTTGCCAGTGCCGGTACAGCAATCGCATATAGCAACTTTACTCTGGGATCTATTCTGTACAGGAAGCTTTTCCCGTTCGAGTATGCAAATACTGATGCATACCCCTTTAATCCTATTGCTTTCCAGAGTAGAAAAAATGCCATTACCGGCCCAAACAATATCATTAAAATTGCTAAAATTGTGGAAGCCGGCAGGGGAAGGTAAATTATCAACAATTTACAGCACCGTAACTGATTTTGCAAGGTTTCTGGGCTTATCTGGGTCGTAACCCTTCAATATGGCCGTATTATATGCTAGTAGCTGAAGCGGTAATATGTAAATTATCGGTGTAAGCATTTCGTTGATCTGGGGCATCCCTATAAATTCGTCAGAAGCCTGTTTTAATTCTGAATCAACCTCATTTCCGAAAACAATTGCCTTACCGCCTCTTGCCCTAATTTCCATTATATTACCCAGCATCACTTTCCTGGATGCATCATCAGGGGCTAAAAATATGACAGGGCTGTTATTTTCGATAAGAGCTATAGGGCCATGTTTGCTTTCACCAGCTGAGAATGCGCTTGAAGGAATGTATGATATTTCCAGCATCTTAAGCCTGCCCTCGTATGCCGTGGCCGTGTTTATGCCTCTGCCTAAAAAGAAAATGTGGCCAGCGTCCTTAAGCTCTGTTGCAAGCTTGCTAATTGGCTCCCTAACGTCTTTTAAGACCTTGTCTGCTAGCCTTGGTAGTTCGCGCAGACCTTTCATATAACTGTTTATTTCCATTTCCGTTATTGACCCAGATTTTTTTGCAAGCTTGACTGCTAGCTGATAATAAACAAGGAGTTGGGTTGTATATGTTTTTGTTGCGGCAACCCCTATTTCTGGCCCAGCCTGTTGAATAATATATGCCCTTGAAAGTCTGGTTATAGTGGAGCTTACTACATTGGTAATAGATATAATAGTGCTTGCCTTTAACCTAGCATAGCTGGCAACCTTTAGCACGTCAGCAGTTTCTCCTGACTGACTAGCAAGGATAACAGTTGAGTCCGGATTCAGCGTTTTGCCAAACTGCTGTATAAATTCGCTTGCAACTGCTGGTATGGTTGGCAGTCCAGAAATCTGTGATAACATGTAACTCCCCGCCATACATGAATGATAAGAACTGCCTGCACCTATAAGATATGTAATCCTAGATCTCCTTACAAGTTCGCTTACTACATCCAAGTACTGAATTTGCAGGTTAAGGGCATAGCTTATTGCCACAGGCTGCTCCATTATTTCCTTCAGCATGTAGTGTCTGTAGCCACCCTTATTGACATCGTTTACGTTTATGTCCACCGTTTCAATATTATGGTTTACTAGTCCCTGATCACTTATACGGTATACTTTATAGCTTTTAGGTGTAATAATCGCAAGTTCTCCATCTTCCAGCTGAATGACCCTGTTGGTGTGGTCCACAAACGCAACCGGGTCAGAGGCAGCATAGTTCCCATCATCGCCTATGCCGAGCATAAGGGGGCTTTCATTTTTAACAAGCATCACTTTATCAGGCTCTGCAGAATAAAGAATTGCCAGAGCATAAGACCCCTTCAGCTCCTTTATTGCATTAATCGTACTATTTAGAAAATCCATTCCTTTTTTAATATAATCTTCGATAAGATGTGCAATTACTTCTGTATCTGTCCTTGACATAAATTCGTGACCACGTTCAGCAAGTTCCTCCTTAATTTCTAAGAAATTTTCAATTACACCATTGTGAACTACCGCTATTTTGCCGGTGCAATCCACTTGCGGATGAGCGTTTGTAACAGATGGATAACCATGAGTTGCCCATCTGTTGTGAGCTATGCCGATATTGCCTGAAAGTTCATCGAATTTGACAGACCTATCGACCTCATCAAGCTTGCCAACGCCCTTTTTAATTTTAAGTTTGCCTTGGTCAATCGTCGCCATACCTGATGAATCATAACCGCCATATTCAAGTCTCTTAAGTCCTACCTTGAGCACTGGGCCAACCTGCCCATCAGCTAGCGCTGCAGCAAAAATTCTGCACATAATATAATTTATATATAGATTATTTTTTATAAGCTTATCTGTGCCACTATGTGTTTACGTCTTTGAAGCGTTTTGCAGTTTTCCAATTTCTTTCATAATATCCGATTTTACCTTTCTTAGCTCATAAACACAATCTTCATATTTTCCCTCAACATACAGCTTTTTTGCAGTATTTATGTTTCCTCCGTACTCTTTCTTAAATGGAACTTCTATTCCATATTTTACTTTGATAAATGTTATTAGAACCTCAATATGCCTGAACTTTTGAAACGGGTCATTCTCTTCTAAAACTTTTTTGAATAATTTAATTATTTCGTTTTCCATATACAAGCACTTAAAGGTCTGCCAGAAACCTCATTTTGCATTTTTCGGAAAGCATTTCTATGGACATTAAATGATAGGTTATACCCTTTACTTCTATTTTGAACCCATGTTTTTTTCTTGAATACCGCTCCCCCCACACATCAGCCTCAAGCCTTAAGCCATTTATAGAAACGCTAGCCTTCCCCACAGCCAAATTTTCTGCAGTAAGCAGTATTAGAAGTTTTTCAAGCCATTTGTACAGCAAGTTTTCTAGATCCATGCCGTCTAACTCGATACTTCTGTTAACTTTTAAATTTACCTTTTTAACATCGTATGTAAGTGACAGAAAGGCATATGCTGCACCTTCAAAGCACTCATTTATCGTGGAGCCTTTCACCTCCAATAGTGCGTCCCCCATATATTCTAACTCTTTTACTTTCATTTTAAACCATCTAAATCAGTGGACCGAGCGGGACTTGAACCCGCGACCTCCCGCGTGCGAGGCGGGCATTCTACCACTGAACTACCGGCCCATTTATCCAGCTCACTACGTTTCTTCATTCCCAAAGGTCAGTCCGCCCATCGATTTTGAGTGAGCCAATGGACTGGGCACAATTATTATTAAAGATATGCAATAAAAGTATTGCCCCTTTTAATCTCATGTACTTTACAGCTAAAGCTCATGGGCTTTCTTCTGTCCGTTAGTTGACACACTCTCCACCCTAAAGAGTT
>JARVJW010000004.1 GCA_029775955.1 Nitrososphaeria archaeon
TACGTTGGTATAGATGCAGGAAAGGTACAGAGCTGCAATAATTGACCAGCATGGACCATAACAAATGAGTTCAGCTTCGAAGGGATGGCATATCTTACCTGTATTCACCATTCATATATGATATTTATGAAATCAACAGGTTCATATTGGATGAACATGCTAAGATTATGCAGGCCTGTTGTGTTGACTCATCTCTTGAAGACCATCACACTAAAAAGCGACATGGTTGACGCTAGCTAACCTTCTAAGGGCTTATACCGGAAAGCTATGTTCCAGAGAGATGAGGTATCTAGTAAGGCACAGACTGTCAAGGTATTGACCAAGAACATGGTGCAATTATAGATTAGTCTCATGACCTCTTCGGAAAGGAAGAAAGTGATGAATGGGCTTTCTCCGTTGGGCATGCTTGACAATTACCTGATTCACAGTTCCCAGGCAAATGGAAAGGGTTGACAGAGCATCAATGGCAAGGAAGATGTCAGGCTTATGAGCCTAACATATATGTATACACAGCTCTTCTCACTAAGCAGGTTTCAGAACTACAAGCTTGTATCGTGGGCTTGCTCCATCTTTCTTTGTATCAATCAGGCACGGTGCAGCACAATGGTCCATAACAAAGCAGGGCTCCAAAATACTCAGGTGGAGGATTGTGGAATCAGCAACGTCAAATCATGACCCAAGTCCTTCTACGAGAGAATCAAGGGCAAGAAAGGAGATCAAAAGGCAATAATAGCAGTGGCTAAGAAGATGCTCACTAGAAAGAGTACGAATCAACTAACAGGAAACCAAAAAGCTTAACAGGATAGCATATTGCTGGCAAAGGCTCAGAACAGCCTGGGGGCGTCTATCATGAGCGATAAGGAGCAGATAGAATGAGTTAGAAACAGCCACGATGATCTTTATAAGTAGCTATAATGTATATGAAGATAAAGGAAATACTGAAGGTGATAAAGCAATGAGCCATCCATGGAAATCCAGGGGGACAATTGTCGGGCGCTACGAGCCACAAGAGGAAGTAATGAAGTACCTCACGGACATGCAGAGCGCGATAAGGTATGCTATTGAAGTTGCCTATGAAATGGCTATACATATTGCAATAGGATACCTTCGCCAATTGCATTGAGGTCAAGCCGTGGTTCGTGTCAAACTACGATTATGCGATTCACCACCTTGGCCCCGTTTCTGCCGTTGCCTGATAATACAAGAAGAACCATCATGGCGAGCTGAGGATACCTGTTGTGAAGAAGCTTGAAATGAGGATTGACGGCGAGCTGTTCAAGATTGTAGGTGACAAAGTGAGGGTAACGCTCCAGCCCGGGCATTACGCTTACGTCCAAATAAGCACTGAGAACAAGCACTACCATGAATACAGCAAGGGCAAAGCTTCAGAGCTCTTGCTGACTGACAATTTTGTGTGCATAACTTTCACCATATAGGAAAGGACCCTAGCTTCGTGGCGCAGGACCTGAACTTCTCCACGATAGATTCCACGTTTGTGACGGTGAATGCTGGTTGGCCTGCGCTGAAAGGAACTGACACAGCACATATACAGAACGACTCAGGGAGTAAGAGCCTGCAGAAGCACAATAGACAAAAGAAGTACAGGAAACTGCGCCAGGCCAGAGGCAGGCAGAAGAACCGTGTCAATGATGCCTTGCAAAAGCTAACTACGGAGAGGGTAAAGGAAAACCCAGGCGCATCGTTTGTCTTTGAAGACTTGAACGGAATAAGGACTAGCGGAGACAACAAGGGCAGGAAGTTCAGGGGAAAGTTGAACAAATGAAAGGCTTTACCAGAAGATGATTGAATACAAGTCCTCATTCAAGACCGTTTATGTTAACCCAAGAGGGACTTCAGAGTGTCCTGTCTGTGGTGATAAGCTAACTGCTTGGAGGATATCGAAATGCGAAACCTGTGGCGCGGACTACGACAGGCTGGCCTCACTTGCCATAACCCTGCGCCTCTGCGGCTATCCGTTTACCGTTAGTGCAGATGGCCTTCTTTAAATGAAAAACACCTATACAACGGCCATGAGCCTAAAGTGGCCGGAGCGGGCTTGAAGGTCAACGCCCCAAATGAAGGTTATAAGAAATTATAACCTTTCAGAAACGGTTGCCAATGTTAAGGGTAAGATGAAGAATATAGCAAATGTGCACTGTATATTAGTCAGCAGGTACAGTTGTACAGGAAGAAAGGCACGATACCTGAGTTCAAGAAGGCTAAGCAATTATTGAAGGTGAAAGGAATGCCACCATTGATATATGCACAAAGGCTAAGTTATATTAAAAAGATTTTACGATGGGGTCAGGATTGGCAACGACAGGATCAACCAGGTCCTCAAGGAGGCCGGTTTTGTAGTGAATGAGCCCAGGGAGTGGATATGAACGGGAGCACTCAAATGAGCTGTGACACGTTGACTGGCACAGATCCAAGGTTGAAGGGTTTGTGGCTAATTTCATACGAGGATGATTCATCAATGTTCATTGTAAGCTATGACATAAACCAACGCCTCAGAATATTCAGTGAATACATTGATAGAAGCAATTAAGCATGGTAGGCTTGAGCAGATCCTACCATGGGTCAACTTTCTATTTAAACAGGTAAGGGGATCAACCGAGTTTGAAAAGTTAGTTAAGTGGCATTCATTTTAGGAATGGTTGGCCACTCTCAGACGAGAAGTTCTTCTATATATTTGAAAGTTTTTCAATTTAGTAAATGAATCCATGAACTGGTACAAGGCCTCACAGTTCCTTTGACATTGGTAAGCTTGAAACACCAGGAGTTCTTCCAAAGGTAAACATAAATCATAACCTTATCCATCAAAGTGCCAGCTTATAGGAATGCCATAATTTAACTGGTATGCACCAACAACACCTGCATTTACAGTATAACCGATTTTAGGCATGCTGCCTGTCATGGGGATGGCTATTATGCAACCTCCACCCCCTGCGCCAGTTATTTTAGCACCTAAAACTTTTCCTTTTAAACTGCTGATTATGGTATCTATTTTTGGTGTTGATGCTCCTATTAACTCAAGAAACGATTGAGAAACATTCATATATGAAGCTACCTGTTCTATTTTTTCCTCTGAAATGGCGGCTGCACCTTCCTTTGCCATTAAATCAGCTAAATTAACAAGGGAATTAAAGAGTTCTGGATTCCGGTCCATAAAATTCTTCACTTTGCTCACAAGATTACCCGTTTTTCTTCTCTGCCTGGAATCAACTATAAGGAACTTTATAATTGGTGAGCTTACCTTAATTAGCTCATCTTTTTTAAACAGCACAAATCCGCCATAAAGTGAAGTGGCCACATCTACGCCTGACGGGTTACCATGAATGTACTTTTCAGCGTTCATTGATACTTCAAATAATAGTGAAGGGTCTGGCTTGATGTTAAAAAGTTTGCTCACTGCTATTGTTGATGCAAGGCTAAGAGCTGCTGATGATCCCAATCCTGCGCCATTTGGCACCTGACTCCTTGCAATGAGCTTCACGTGCCTGCCTTTTGTTATTCTATCAATTGCATTAAAAATATGATCTGCCCTAACCAGCCTCCCATAAACGAAAAATTCGTCACTTGTATTATGTGATGCTGTAACGGTTATGTACCTGTCAATTGCTGCTGCAAGTGCATGTGCACCATAGACAACAAAGTGTTCACCGAATATTATGATCTTGGCAGGTGCACTTGCACTTATCATTTTTTCTGACATCATCTCACCCTTTAAAGGTTCCCGCTTCATAGAGTGGCAACTCGTAGACCTCCTTTTAAGAGTTCACTGTAGCTTTCCACATGCGTGAATTCGAGTGTTCCTACTTTGATCATCCCCACTT
>JARVJW010000161.1 GCA_029775955.1 Nitrososphaeria archaeon
TTGACGCACTTCAAAGGCTCTTTCTTGAAGGGAAGTGGTTTACAAACTACATAATATCAAAAGGCATATCGAATTCTGTTTCTTATAAAGATAAAAAGGTAAAGGTTGGCGATAAATTCGAAGAAAGAGAGCTGATTGTATTGTAATCATAGATGAAACAATACCTGATAAAAAGACTGCAGAGCAACAACAAAAGCCTTATTGAAAGCAAAGGGAAAGATAAGGTACAGGAAGGCGCTGCATTCAATACCCCTAATGCAGTACGGCATAACCTATAAAATAAAGGATAAAACAGCACAGGGCTTGGGTGATTTCAAAGCAATCGGGATAGATCAAATGCCATGCAACGCAGAGGTTGCTACTTTATATAGAGAAATGGTGATTACTTCATGCATGTCGTTGCATATTTGCCAAAAGAGGAAAAAGTGCATAACGGCAGAGCAATAGGCATTGACTTAGGCATAAAGAACCACATTCTCAAATGGAATTGAGGTGTAATACGCTATACCAATGTCTGAAAGGATAAAGAAGCTTTACAAAGCCTTTTTAAGATCCCAATATGACAAAAGGTCAAAAAGAGGAACAAAGTTATTACAAAAGATAAAAAGCGAATTTCTGCACCAGAACAATCAGAAGACATAAACAACAAACTTGCACATTATGTGACGTCAAATTATGAATATGTTGCTTACCAAAATGATAAGAGTTGGTCAAGGTTTTACGGGAGTAAGATATACCAAACTTCCATAGGAGGATTCCGCAATTGCCTAAAGGCAAGCACTCCTTTGGAAGTAGGCAGGTTCATAAGAACAACTGGCGTATGCATGAATTGTGGCACAGTGCAGCATCTGAACCTATCAGATAGAATGGCAGTATGCCCTTCATGCCATTCAGTATTTGATAGGGATGTAGGTGCTGCAAATAAGCAAGAAGGGCTTTGCCTAGGGAACCTAGGCGAGACGCTCGCAGAGGATTATGCCTCTAGCGTGCTCAAATACATAAAGCGTATGTGAAAGCAAGCATTGTCGTTGAAGCCCCAAACAAGCGGGCGTGGCCCCGTCCGCAAGGGCGGGGTAGTTCACTTGAACTCATTAGTGTTTATGTAACTGTTTATTTCAGGCATAGCATTAACTACCAGTTCTGCAAGCCCGCCGTAGTTTATCCTGAACTTTTCCCAGAGCTTATAATGTGTTATGAAGTCTCTTATTTCACCCTTGCAGTTACTACATGGAGCGCATACATACTTGTAAGTTCCGGGATTGATTTCATCTTTGAAGGCTTCAAGTATCTGGTTCACCTTCATCCTAGCTGCAACTTTGTTTTTCCACTGGTCAAAATTATAGGAATGCATTATTGCGAACCCTGACCCACCTCCGCAACAGTAGTTGCATACGCCGTGTGGCTCCATCTCCCTGAAAAGGGGAGCAACTTTCTTTAAAACCTTCCTCTGAGGTTCAACTATTCCTGAAAGCCTCACTATGTTGCATGGGTCGTGTAGCGTTACAGGAAACCTGTTCCTTTCCGGGTCAAATTCAAATTTTTCAACTACTTCTGAAAGCAGAGGCAAAACGCTCTCCCTTGGAATATAGTTGTCCTTTGTAAGCAGCCTTTCAGCTGTAACAACGAGGGCCTTTGTAGCGTGACCGCACTCTCCCACAACTATCTTTTTGACACCAAGTTTGTGGGCTATTTCAACGTGCCTCAGGGCAATCCTTGCAAGTTGAACATCGTCATACCATACTCCGTAGTTTACGGAGTCATAACCAACTGGTTCACTGCTAAGCGTCCAGCTTAGTCCGGCCTTTTCAAATATTATTGCATACGCCTCGGGATTTTCAATCCAGGAAATGTACTCTCCAGCATTATGTATTAGCAGAATGTCAGCTCCCTTTACATCAACTGGTATTTTAATTTTAAGTCCGGCCTTTTCCTGTATATCTTCTTCCATCATCTTAACTATCCTTTTAAATCCCTCTGGATTTAGGCCAGTCGATGACCCAACATTCAGCTGAATAACGGTGCCCTTTTCATGCAGCTCCTTTGCAGCTATCCCCATCTCCTGACTTGCAATTTTCCTTATTTCATGAGCTATCAAGCCATTATCAATTCCTATTGGGCATGCCTGCGCGCACCTCCTGCATATATTACACCTGTAAGAGAGCTCTATCAGCCTTGTTATCAGCTGCCATGTTTCATCTATATCACCGTAAATGACCTTCCCGAAAAGCCTTCCAGCTGTAGTAAAATGTTTCCTGTAAAGCCTCCTGAAAAGCTCTGACCTGAATAATGGGCTGTATATATTCTTCTTTCCACTCGCTATATATATTGGGCATGCCTCCTCACATGCCCCGCATTTAGCACAATAGTCAAGGCTGAGTAAAACCTGTTGCAGGAAAGTCCAGTTCCCCTCACTCGTCAGCTCTTTTTCAAGCCCATTTAGGAATTTTTTCACAAGATCTTCCTTTTCCTGGTCATTCTGAGGCACAGGTATCCCTATGGCCGCGTGTCCATCAAGTGAAAAGTTGTATTTTTCAGTCCAGAACTGAGGGGGCTCCTTTAAAGGCGGTTCATCATCAAGCAGTACCAGTTTCATAAGGTCCTTTATTTCTAATTTTACCAGGGGCTTCATTGATTCTTTTGAAAAATCCTTTATCTTAATTTGATTTTTCATTTTCCCTAACTTCCTTCCATTTTTTCCCTGTGGGTATGTGTGTTCCTGACCAGGGTATTATCAGGTTCAGGTTATCTGTAAGGTCATAGTCGTCATTAAATTTTCCGAGCTGCATGGAGGGTTGTGAGTTCCAGAGCACTTTATGATATGTAAAGTACTTTCCAAGAAAGTGGGTCAACCTTGAGAACGGCACATAAATTAAAAAGCTGCACAGTAGTACTAACTGCAAAATCATAGCGGGGTAAATTCTAATTGAATAGTTAAATGAAAAAATGTAACCTGCACCACTTAGCAGATATGCCATGAATGTCCTTGCTGTGTTAAATAGGGGGTCATATATCAAAGCAAAAATGCCACTCACCATGACGACAAGCGCAAAGATAAGGTTAAAATAATCAATAGGTGATGAAAGATCCCTAAGTTTAACATCATAATACCTCTTTATTGCAAGTCCTATTCCCCCAATTGTGGCAGCAGATATTCCAACATATCCGAAACTAATCGTTACATAAAATATGGCAGCATACATTGAGCTAGTTACAGGCACTCGCATTAGTGCCTCTACCCCACCTATAAAAATAAGCACAAACCAGCCAAGTATCAGATAAATTCCACCATGAAATAGAAAACTAAGTACCCAGAACCTCCTCTTGCTTCTGTATAGTCTTTTTATAAATAGCATTTCCTGAAAAAGCTCACTCAATTCTGTCATTATATTTATTTTAACACTTCCCCTCCACCAGTCAACCTTTTCAAGAAATGAACCGCCATGCTTGTGCCCTTCTTCCCCAGGAACAGGGTAAAGCTCCCACCTTAGATGCGCTGGAGTCAGCGCATATTTTTTCATGTTAAATACAAGCGCAATAATAAAGAATATAAATGAGAAATAGGAGAAATATGCAAGTGCAGTTATTATTGGTATCATGATTTTTTGTGTTATAAAAACCCTTTAAAGGATTGTTCTACACTTTCTATGCAATAACATTGGCATGTGAACATCTTTTTGTCTTGACATCATCTCACCCTTTAAAGGTTCCCGCTTCATAGAGTGGCAACTCGTAGACCTCCTTTTAAGAGTTCACTGTAGCTTTCCACATGCGTGAATTCGAGTGTTCCTACTTTGATCATCCCCACTT
>JARVJW010000210.1 GCA_029775955.1 Nitrososphaeria archaeon
ATATGGAATGAGGTGGCCAGGCACGGAAGGAATATTCTCCGCTGTGAAGAGGAAGTTTGGGGAGAATTGCGTAAGCCGATGTACCACAGGACTGGAAGCAGAGGGATACCAGAGGTTCTGGGCATACGACTACATGAACCAGAGGGCAAAGCAGTTGGTGAAAGCGATGAACTGATCAGAAATCCTAGAAGAGATCTGAGAATGATAAGCACTCTCAGGGATATTTGTTCAACAGAGCAAAATATGACAAATATATCTGGCACTGCACGTTACAAGGCACATTATGATATTTCTTGATATGTTATGATAAGCTGCCAATGATCCCAAAAAATTCAAGTCATTTAATGGGCTTGATTCCGTCTATGAGAAGGTTGAATCCAGATACGATGAATTTAAGCGCATCAGGCTATCCAAGAGGGCGCTGGAAGGCTGTTCAAGTTGTCCCTGAAGGACAGGTTGCTCATACACTACATAGTACATAACCTTCACCTGGCCTCCTATTTGTTCGGACCAGAGCGCTGTGCTTAATGGCATATGCAAGCTGGAGCCTGTGGTAAATGAAGCCTTCCGGAGAAGCTATATGAGGGTGCCAGGAGGGTGCAGGCGCCCGAGGAGGTCGAGGAGAACTTCAAGGCGTTCATAGATGCCACGGAGATACCCAGACCGAGGCAAAGCCATCGGAAAGATGTATGCCGTTAAGACCAAGTGAACGGTAAGGGACTATAATCCATAGGACACAGTATGCTATGAGCACTATTATGATGTATTTAAGAAGAGTCACCAGAAGCTGCCTGCTGGGTGATGCCGACCTCAGATATGAAGTATAATTTTCCTGAGCTCAGTCCCCAGATAAAGGTCAAGAGGAAGAAGATACAGAAGCTCACAGGGGTATATAACAGGCGGCTAGCGAAGGCTAGGCTAATTGTGGAGCATATATTCTCAAGGATGAAGAGGATGATGGGCACATAGGGAAGGAAGCACTGGCACACATCAATCTGATAATAATTGTGCCTAAGGTCTAGTCATAAATAATTGACTATTAAGATACTTTAAGGTAAGATGCGTCAATTGTTACCTGGATCTGGACTGGTGTATCAAGAAGCATTATTGATGCCTCCCTTTTATCTTTATCAAACCTAACTATTTTAGCTTTCATGCCCTTAAATGGTCCGTTTATTACTTCTACGACGTCACTCTGATTAAACGATATCTCAACTTTACTGACATTCAACATTGACTGAATTTCCGTGTTGCTCAATATACCTGGTAATTGTGACCTGACGTTTTTTACATCGTTTATTAGTCTTCCAACGGCTCCAGGGGTTTCAGCTTCAATAATAAGGTATCCCTTCATTCTATCGTTAACTATTATGGAATATATGGATAATTTTAACAACTCTGCTTTTTTCATAAGCGAAGAGGCTACAGCTTTTTCCTGGCCTCCAACAACCTTGACGACATAAAATTTACTGCTCATTACCTTACACTCAGCCAGAATGCCGCTAGGTGGATCAACAGTCCAACACCGCCTATCAAAACCAGAGCCAGAAAAAATAATTTAAGATAGCCAGAAAGCTCATCCCAGCCAGACTTGTGGCTGTACTTAAGCAAGTTCCTTACTGACCTGAAGAAACTCATTAAACCCATTTCTGTAACGATATCTTAGCATTGTAATTTAAGCTTTATGGTGTTCCTGTACATGTTTTCTATAATCTGTTATTATCAATTTTTTAAGGCTTCCTGCTACCCGCTGGAATGTAGTTTATTGGTATCCCTATCTCCATCACCTTTAATTCACCTACATATTTTTTGGCTGACAACAGACCAGGCTTCACGTCATGGAAAGTAACAGTAAGGTCTGCCACAACAGTATGCCCAGCAGGTTTCCCAGAATCTGGGTCAAGTCCAGACGGCACATCTACAGCAACCACAAATGCGTTTGAAAGGTTTATTTTATCTATAACTGCGCTGTAGGGTTCAGCCACGTCCCCTTTTATACCTGTCCCAAATATTCCGTCAATAACAATTTCGCATTTTGATATATCTTCATCAGTTGGTGGCCTTTTTATTGTTGGCGCAAGCATCTCTACCAGCTTAAGCATCAACTGCGGGTTTTCACCCTTTACTGTCCCCGACACAAGATAAACTTCAACACTATAACCTGTCAACATTAGGTGTCTTGCGGCAACAAGCGCATCTCCTGCATTGTTTCCAGAGCCACATACTATGCATATTTTATCAGTGACCCTAGGCTCGAACCTTTCCCATATGGATTGTGCCACAGACCTGCCTGCGTTTTCCATCATAAGCGTTGTTGAAAAACCCAAATCAGAGGCACTTTTCTCTATTTCCCTCATCTGGTCAATAGTAACTGTCATAGTAAAAAAGGCAGCAAGTCTAGCTTTTAAATATTATATTATTTAAACCGAAATTTTTCCATATGCGCCTTCTCCAAACATGTCATTTACAACCTTCTCAACATCCTGTTTTACGTCCTTACGCGAATAAATTCGGAGAATGTTATAGTAGCCCATTATGTTCTGCAACACGGGAAGGTCATTTATAGATAGCTCCTTTGCGGTAATTGTTTCTCCCTTTGATATTATATATATATCCTTCAATTCTTCTCTTTGGAAAGTCTTGGGAACAGATGGAACTGTTGGAAGGTCCATAAATACCGAACCTTGCTTTGCACCTGCGTGTTCCTCTATCTCTGATGCCAGCTGGTTTCTCAAATTCTGGTGATTAAGTAGCTTCTCAAAAAATGCATCGCGTCCTATAAATGATGCTTCGTAAACAAGTTTGACCAACCTCCTTGAAAGATAATCCTTCACCAATTCCTTTGCTGGTTCAATTTCACTCTGCTCAGACATAAGTATCTTTTGTATTAAATAATCATCAGTCAACTGCAAGTAAGCTGATAAATTCTTTGGGTCTGCAAATCCAAGTACAGAATCTGCTATATCAATTGCCCTCATCAACATTGAGTCTGCACCTCGAGCAGTTTTATGAAAGTAAACTTCTTTGAACATTTCATACCTAGCAATTGTCATTCCTTCGAAGGCCGAAACTGCATCCTTTTCAATTGAAAGCTGATCTTCATAAACATGCATAGAATCAATTATTTTGTAGACATTTACTCTTCCAAACAGAGCGCCAGTATAATATGAGTCCCTCTGTATATAGTCCATAAGGTCAGCGCTTAGCGGTCCAGCTATTACGGCTCTCATAAATGGTTTATATTTGCCCATCCCCCTTGCCAGCTCAGAAATTTCCCGCGGGTCATACCCGTGCTTTTTAAGTGCATCTCCAATGCCAGTTTCGGCAATCACCCTTTGTGTTATATCTTCGTGATTAGAACCGTATTTTTTTGATACTATATCTTCGAAAAGGTGGGAAAATGGGCCGTGCCCTGCATCATGAAGCAATCCACCTATCCTAAGCAATTGAGCGTCGTCATCTCCTATGTAACCCTTATCTTTCAACTCAGCACCAATTACTGCTGCCATATGCATTGCACCCAGTGAATGCTCAAACCTAGTATGATTTGCCGCCGGGTAAACAAGATATGCAGAGGAGAGCTGCTTAATTCTTCTTAGCCTTTGAAATTCAGGTGTATCCACTATATCCTTTTCAATATCATTTAACTTTAGAAGCCCATATATTGGGTCCATTATTTCTATTATCAACATGTATATTTTTTGGGTTATTATTATAAAAGCTTTTATTTAATAGTTGCTGTGTTGAAGGCTCTGTAGAAAACCTCCGAATAAAGAAGAGGCCATA
>JARVJW010000046.1 GCA_029775955.1 Nitrososphaeria archaeon
GTAACGAAGGTCTACGCCGCCTACGACTCAAAGAAGGAGCGGCTGGGCATAGAGCCGGCCATAAACCTGAGGAGAACGCTGTAGCCAACTCTGAGGGGTCCTATGCCAGGAAGCGGGAGGTCTTTAACAGGCTAGGACGTGAGGGATGGAAGCGGGCTAAGGAGTACGGTGACTGGTGTAGATATTCTTCTCGGCGTTCAAGAGGGTGACAGCGTAAGCTCTAGACGATTTCAGAAGGCTGAGCTGTCGCTAAAGGTGTTACTGTACAGCAAGTTTCAGTCCATGTAGGGAAGGAAGGAACTCGCCTGCTAGACCCGTCCTACGGAGAGGAATTGCATTAACATCAATTGAGCTACAAGCTATGCTGAATACAAAAAAACTTATCATAAACTTTTTAATAGTTTTAATGAGAAAATCTAACATGCAACAAAAGAACCTTATATTAGCTCTAGCATTGATAGCAATAGTTGCATTTAGTTCTGTTGTCTATGTTTTTTACTACCTGCCTTACGTGAACTACCAGAGGTCCGTGAGCTACTATAACAAGCAGCTTCAGTATTCAGGATACAGCTATGGGGGAATGATGGGGTTCTATAATGGATACGCTGCTGGATATCAGCAAACTGTATCAATAAGTAAAGCTATAACGATGATGAGAACAGCGCCATCTTACGTCAAAGCCTTTTCAAACAATGGCACTCTAGTTTTTAATTCGTCCAAAATAGTTCTGGTTGTGCTTTCCATGGGCAACAAGAGGGCAGTAAATTTGACCGGGCAATCCCCTCCATCTTACGCGCAACACGATGTATTCGTGATTTATGGGCTAATCAACCCCACGCTTGTAATTCCCAGAGGGGCAACCGTGGATTTCATTTTAATCAACCTTGATGATGACATGTACCATAACATTGCAATTACCCCTGTTCCTCCGCCATACCAGTATTATGCCATGATGCAGATAATGATGAATGTGTTAGGGATTACACCATTTTTGCCGCCAGCAAACTACAGCAACGCATTTGCTTATGGATCAACTTTCAGCAGCAGTTTTTACAACAGTGGAACCTATTATTATGTTTGCGAATACCCTGGCCATGCTGAAATGGGAATGTACGGGCAAATAGTTGTTGATTGATGAACTATGACTATGGGGCATAAATGTGTCAGTGTGCCATTTGAACAATGTAGCGGAGATATAGCCTGCAAAGTTCACCCTTGGGGATTAAGTTACATGAAAATGCATTATAATAGCTTTACAGTTATGCCTTAAGTGAGTTGAGGTCTGCCCCTGTGTCCCTGAACTTACTTGCATGTTCTGATATTGGAAACCTGGTTTTCACGAAATTGGTCAATGCATCCAGCTCATCCTTTTTTATGTTAATGGAAAAAAACCCTGAAGCTATGCCATTTTTTATAAAAATGATTGAAAAGGAATACGTTTTAACTTCCCCCCTTATCAAATAGCTATCATAGCCTGACAACTGCCCAGCGGATTCGATATGAAGGTCAAATATATCAGACCAAACAGATGAAAGAAAATTGAAGGTTTCCCTCCTGCCTGCCATGTTCCTTGCAGCAAGCTTTCCAGCATACTGCGCCATATTCCAGTGTTCAACTCTTGTCCTTTTTCCAGCAGATGGATCATATATGTTTGCAACATCACCTGCGGCAAAGATTCCTGGAATACTCGATTCAAGGTATTCGTCTACCAGTATTCCATTATCGACCTTTATTCCAGCTTCCTTTGCTATTTCGTCATTTAAAGCAATGCCAGCTGAAATCAGGACAAAATCTGAACCAGTTGTCCTTCCTCCCCTGGTTTTAACGCTCTCAACTCTTTCCCCACCCTCAATTTCCTCAACAGAATCCCCCATTACAAACCTCACCCCCTTATGTTCAAAATAACCCTTGATGTACTTTGACACATCTTTGTCTATGAAGCTGCTCCATATTTGTTGTTCCCTTTCAATTATTACCGGGCTCTTGCCCAGGGAAACAAAGCTTGAAGCAACCTCGAGCCCTATGAATCCCCCACCAACTATTACTGGCTCCCTGGCATTTTCTACATCCTTTCTTATCAGCTCTGCATCTTCAAGTGTCCTCAAATAGTGTACCCCCTTTTTCTCTTCTCCCTTTATTCCAAGCTTCCTTGGCCTCCCCCCGGTAGCTATCAGTGCCCTTTCAAATTTAACTGCCGTCCCATCGTCAAGCAATGCAATCTTTCTTTGGCTGTCCAGTTTCCTGACTCCGTTGTTAAACATTATCTTCAGGTTGTCCCTTTTGTAAAAATCCTCTTTTTCGAAGAAAACCGAATTTCGTAAGATTTCACCCCTCATAAACCCCTTTGAAAGGTCAGGCCTGTCATATGGGTAGTTCCTGTCCCTGGTTGCCAGGATAATTCTGGATGATCCATCAACATTTAAAAGTTCCTTTAAAGCGTAAAAGCCAGATACGCCACTGCCTATAATCAGGTGCTTGCAGAAATCTTTATCGTCATTCAATTTACATTAATATTTTCCTAATATTGTCATATAAACATTTTTAAAGTTTTGTTGATTATTCATATATATTATATTGACTTATTTTTTCATTTGATGCGCAGAAATAACCGGCAATTGCTTAATAATTGCCAGGCAAAATGCTATTTTATGATGGCATTAACATTTGAAGGGGAGGACAGTTGATGACCTGAAGTTTACTGAGTATAAGGATCCAGAAGTAAATACAAATAAAGTTCTGATTAGGGTAAAAGCGTTGGAGTAAGTCCAGTGTATTACATTACAATCACACAGGTGAACTACCCCGCCCTTGCGGACGGGGCCACGCCCGCTTGTTTGGAGCTTCAACGGCAATGCTTGCTTTCACATGTGGAATACGCTTTATGTATTCGAGCATGCTACTTGTAGAGGCATAATCCTCTGCGAGCGTCTCGCCTAGGTTCCCTAGGCAAAGCCCTTCTTGCTTATTTGCAGCACTTACATCCCTATCAAATATTGAATGGCATGAAGGGCATACTACCATTCTATCCGATAGGTTCAGATGCTGCACTGTGCCACAATTCATGCATACGCCAGTTGTTCTTATGAACCTGCCTACTTCCAAAGGAGTGCTTGCCTTTCTCTTTAGGCAATTGCGGAATCCTCCTATGGAAGTTTGCAGGATTCTACTTCCGTAAAACTTTGACCAACTGTGTATGCAGTCATTTTGGTAAGCAACATATTCATAATTTGTTGTTACATAATGTGCAAGTTTGTTGTTTATATCTTTCTTCTGATTGTTCTGATGCTGAAATTTGCTTTTTATCTTTTGTAATAACTTTGTTCCTCTTTTTGACCTTTTGTCATATTCAGATCTTGAAAAGGCTTTGTAAAGCTTCTTTATCCTTTCGGGCATTGGTATAGCGTATTGCACCTTAATTCCATTTGAGAATGTGACTTGGTTCGTTATGCCCAGGTCAATGCCTATTGCTCTGCCGTTATGCACTCTTTCCTCTTTTGGCAAGTATGCAACGACATGCATGAAGTAATTACCATTTCTCTCTATAAAGTTTGCAGTAGCAACCTCTGCGTTGCATGGTATTTGATCTATCCCGATTTGAAATCACCCAAGCCCTGTATATGTGCTGTTTTATCTTTCGGGTTTATTTTATAGGTTATGCCGTATTGCATTAGGGGTATTGAATGCAGCGCCTTCCTGTACCTTATCTTTCCAGTTTTCTTTCCCTTTCCTTTCAGCGTCTTAAGGGTTTT
>JARVJW010000195.1 GCA_029775955.1 Nitrososphaeria archaeon
GTTCAGACGGTGAGAGCATTGAACATCACGGCACATAATATGATATCAATAGGCCGCTCAAGAGAAGGGAAAATGATAAACGAGGGCATGAACTGAGCATTATAAGAAAGGGTTCTGAATTAAGTATGAATATGTATGGAATCCATACTCAGTTCCTGAGCCTCATCGCTCTTATCCTCCTCTGGGTTCATCGGAGAACTCATCGAGCTTGGCTCCTTTCGGGGGGAACCCATGACCCCCCACAAAGGAATTTATTCCATATGTTTATTGATGCATTTTCCTGCCTATCGATTATAAGCCCGCAATTTGAATGTGCTTGCCCCACTTTATTATGATACCCGCATCTGGAGCAGGTTTTTGATGTACCATAAGCCAGTCTTATACCCATTCCATGCAGACTTATATCCTACAGAGCTTTATATAATCGTGTTTGCTATTCTGCTTTTTGTCCTAGCTATTTTTCCCTTGAAATTTTTTAAATCCTCGAACACGTTTGTCCTATCTGATAACTGGTTTGCAAGTTTATGCAAAATGCTATTAACTCTGTTCTCCCTTGAACTGTATTAAGGAACCTCTTTTTAGTTCTGGAAGCCTCTGGATAATTCTTCTCTTCAGCTCATATGTTCTGTGGATTGTGTAAATTTCCTTCAAATTTATTGAATGATGCCTTTCGCCATCATAGCCATCTAGGAGGTTTGTGTCCCATGATATTGGTTTTTCAACCTTTAGTCCTGCTTCTTTTCTAACGTTTTAGGCTGTATGAGTTCGCCTAAGCCATTTAACCCAACACCACGCCCTTCTCAAATCTATACTCTCTTCGTAAGGTTTCACTGAAATCCCATTCCTGTAACTGTAAAGCGTTCCCTTAACTCTAACGAATCTTCAGTTCAGGCCTATTTCTTCCTGCTCACCCACGAATGTATCTTTTCCTCCACGATTCAAGCACGGAATAAGCCTGTTTTATTGCTGAGTCCACGTAATGCTTGGAATAGGCCCACCCTTCAAGGTACTAAGCCTTTTTCCAAAAGCCTTATCCTTCCTCTTCCATAACTCATCCAGGATAGAGTTTGCGCATGTAATCCTCTATAAGCCCATTTACCTCAAGGTCATGTGGCATTGAGTACGCATTAACTAACAAGGTTTCTGACTCCTTCGATGACATCCCCATACCTATGGCTTCTCATTCCATAGAGCCTTCCAGCAAAGTGAGAAACTATCGTAATTAAGTATTTAACAAGTTCTCCTTGAGTATTCATGGTTTTTCTGTTCCGAAAGTTGTGAACACTTTCTTTAAAGTTTCAATACCAAACCTTGTGAGCCTGTCTTCATAAGCGATTATCACTTTAGATATTCTTCTATATTTACCAATATTTAAATTTATCTACATTGAAACTGTAGTCCACGGCATTTCTAAAAGCTTTTGCAACGGGATACAGGGTTACACCCAAGAAGCATCAAATAACTTCTAAAGGTTAACATGGTTAACAGAAATTATAACCTTAAGCCCAAGCTCAGGATAGGTATTCTGATGCCTACCTATGCCCAAGTAGGGTAAAACCCAGTGAACTACCCCGCCCCTGCGGACGGGGCCACGCCCGCTTGTTTGGAGCTTCAATGACAATGCTTGCTTTCACATGCGCTTTATGTATTCGAGCACGCTAGAGGCATAATCCTCTGCGAGCGTTTCGCCTAGGTTCCCTAGGCATAGCCCTTCTTGCTTATTTGCAGCACCTACATCCCTATCAAATACTGAATGGCATGAAGGGCATACTACCATTCTATCCGATAGGTTCAGATGCTGCACTGTGCCACAATTCATGCATACGCCAGTTGTTCTTATGAACCTGCCTACTTCCAAAGGAGTGCTTGCCTTTAGGCAATTGCAAAATCCTCCTATGGAAGTTTGGTATATCTTCCTCCCGTAAAACCTTGACCAACTCTTATCATTTTGGTAAGCAATATATTCATAATTTGTTGTTACATAATGCGCAAGTTTGTTGTTTATGTCTTCTGATTGTTCTGGTGCAGAAATTCGCTTTTTTATCTTTTGTAATAACTTTGTTCCTCTATTTGACCTTTTATCATATTCAGATTTTGAAAAGGCTTTGTAAAGCTTCTTTATCCTTTCAGACATTGGTATATTGCACCTTAATTCCGTTCGAAAATGTGACTTGGTTCTTTATGCCCAAGTCAATGCCTATTGCTCTGCCGTTATGCACTCTTTCCTCTTTTGGCAGGTATGCAACGACATGCATGAAGTAATCACCGTTCCTCTCTATAAAATAGCAAACTCTGCGTTACATGGTATTTGATCTATCCCGATTGCTTTGAAATCACCCGAGCCCTGTGCTGTTTTATCCTTTATTTTATAGGTTATGCCGTATTGCATTAGGGGTATTGAATGCAGCGCCTTCCTGTATTTTATCTTTCCAGTTTTCTTTCCCTTTCCTTTCAGCGTCTTAAGGGTTTTGTTGTTGCTCTGCAGCCTTTTTATCAGATATTGTTTCATCTGTGATGACAACACAATCAGCTCTCTTTCTTTGAATTTATCGCCAACATTTACCTTTTTGTCTTTGTAAGAAACAGAATTCGATATGCCTTTTGATATTATGTAAACCACTTCCCTTCAAGAAAGAGCCTTTGAAGTGCGTCAAATCTTTGCTTTGATATTTTGCTTTTATCGAATTTTATTTCATATACTTTTGCAGTCTGACCTTTCCGCTTGTCTCCCTGCCTTTCTCCCATATCCTGCTGTTCTTTTCCGCACTAACCATATTATTTACCTTGATCTTCAACATACTTTTTTAACACATCAAGTGTTACTTGTCCTATTATAGCTGTATGATTATAAATACTTTTGCTCGCTTTCATCCAAGTCAAGGGGACTTCCCGCTCGCTGAGTTAAAAGATAACCGTAGCTTGTAGCTCAACTTGACACTTATGTCAACTATTTTTGTCTTGATTTATAGTGCTTGTCATCAAGTGTTGTCATGCCCATTGATATGTCCTGGCACGACTATAACGAAGCATTAGTGGAAAGGGGAAGCATGATCTTGGACTCCTGGAGGGAGGAGTTGCGAGAGATGAACAGCGGCAACAAGGTAGGTTCGTGTGCGCGGATTTATATATCGAATTCCTGTCGTATCTAAAGGTTGGCCTTGACATCTACAGGGAATCACTAGGTCGCTCTTCAAATACCTTAAACCCATGCAGAAAATACGCTTTACCAATATAAGGATGCTGTCAATGGTGAAGAAGTTGATAATGGCTACAAATGACAAGGAGGGACCAACAACAATTGTTGACTCAGCATATCCACCATAAAGAAGGGCACCTATATAGAGCAGATGTGGAGAAGGAAGTTCATCAAGCTGCACATAATGGCAGGATGATCGGGTTCAGGGTCACCTCTGAAAGGACAGGCGATACCAAGTTCATGCCCCTCGTAAAGGAGACAGTAAGGAAGAAGGGGAACGTAACGAAGGCCTAAGCCGCCTACGACTCAAAAAAGGAGTGGCTGGGCATAGAGCCGGCCATAAACCTGAGGGAGAATGCTGTAACCAACTCTGAGGGGTCCTATGCCAGGAAGCGGGAGGTCTTTAACAGGCTAGGACGTGAGGGATGGAAGCGGGCTAAGGAGTACGGTTGGTGGAGATATTCTTCTCTGTATCAAGAGGGTGACAGCGTAAGCTCTAGACGATTTTAGAAGGCTGAGCTGTCGCTAAAGGTGTTACTGTACAGCAGGT
>JARVJW010000164.1 GCA_029775955.1 Nitrososphaeria archaeon
CAAACTTCCATAGGAGGATTTTGCAATTGCCTAAAGGCAAGCACTCCTTTGGAAGTAGGCAGGTTCATAAGAACAACTGGCGTATGCATGAATTGTGGCACAGTGCAGCATCTGAACCTATCGGATAGAATGGCAGTATGCCCTTCATGCCATTCAGTATTTGATAGGGATGTAGGTGCTGCAAATAAGCAAGAAGGGCTTTGCCTGGGGAACCTAGGCGAGACGCTCGCAGAGGATTATGCCTCTAGCATGCTCGAATACATAAAGCGTATGTGAAAGCAAGCATTGCCGTTGAAGCTCCAAACAAGCGGGCGTGGCCCCGTCCGCAAGGGCGGGGTAGTTCACATATCATGGCATATATGAATAAAACAGAAGTGGAGAAAACTTAATATTACCAAAGATGGCAAGCTTTTCCATCTTGATCGATTCTGAGAACCTGACCAAGAAATTCGGGGAAGTTACTGCCGTTGATTCTGTAACCCTTAGTGTTAATGAGGGAGAAGTCTTTGCCTTTCTTGGCCCTAATGGGGCTGGGAAGACCACATTTGTGAGAATGATGTCATGCCTGATCTCAAAAACATCTGGATACGGCAGAGTTGGTAACTTTGAGATAGGGAACAGGTCAGACCAAGAGAAGATAAGACGGATGATTGGGGTTCTTCCTGAAAATGTGGGGCTCTACGAAGAGCTGAGCCCATATGATAATCTGGATTTTTACGGCAGATATTACAGGCTCAGCGAAGAAAAGCGAAGAGACAGGATAGAATTTTTTCTGAAGATGCTGGACCTGTGGGACAGGAGGAATGTACCTGTGGCAACATTCTCCAAAGGTATGAAGCAAAAACTTGCAATAGCGAGAGCATTGATCCATGATCCGCAGGTTTTATTCTTGGACGAGCCTACTGCGAATCTTGATCCTGAGGCCTCCAAGATGGTCAGGGACTTTATTCTTGAACTGAAAAAGGAAAAGAGGACTATCTTTCTTAACACACATCTTTTGGATGAAGCCGAAAGAATCTGTGACAGAGTTGCAATAGTCAAGACCAAGCTTATTGCCCTGGGTAGTCCTCAGGAGCTGATGCGTTCCCTTCAGGGTAAGAAGGTCAGGGTGCAGGTTCAACAGGTCAATGACATTATCATTTCTGAGCTGAAAAATGCGGGATACAGAGTAGAAGAGGTTCATCCGGATTCGCTAGTTATAAGTGTAAACGACTTTACAAGAGATAATCCAGCAATATTGAAGATAATAGAGGCTTCTGGAGGAAGGGTAAAGTTCATCAACGAAATAAGTTCATCCTTGGAGGATGTCTATTTGAAGCTGGTTAAGGTGGAGTAGAGCTATATGGACCTGCATAACGCCTGGACCATTGTGCAGAAAGATTTCAAGGTTTACAGGAAGAAGAGCTCAGTTATTTATGCAACAGTTGCCCTGCCACTTATAATCGGTGTGGGTTTCCCGCTCATCTTGAATTATGCACTTCACAGAGCGAACAAAATGACTCCAGTAGCAACAGTTCCTTCTTTGCTGGGTGCATTCTCCATATGGTTCATCATTGGAGCAGTGGTAATTCCAACGGCAATTGCATCTTATAGTCTGGTTGGAGAAAAGGTACAGAAGAGCTTGGAACCTTTACTGGCAACTCCCATGTCGGATGGAGATATTTTACTCGGCAAGATCATATCTGCTCTGTTAATACCTCTGGTTGCCCTATATGTTGGATCGATAATTTTCATGGCCCTTAATGATTATTTTACATATAAGCTACTGGGATTTTTCTATTATCCCAACTGGCAACTAGGGGCTGTACTTATTGCAATGCCTTTTGCTGCTTTGCTGAGCGTGGAGGTAAACATCATAGTTTCATCCAGGATGACTGATATTCGAAGCGCACAACAATTAGGTTCTTTGCTTGTGCTGCCCTTCATTGGGGTTTTTCTTGCCTCAGAGCTGAACTTTTTCACATTAAATTTCAATAATCTGATTATCATAGCAGGGATTCTTGCAACTTTAGATATAGCAATGTTCTTCGTTTCCAAGGCTACTTTCCAGAGAGAAGAGATCCTGACAAAGTGGAGGTGAATGATCTCTGAACGGAATGAATTTTGTATTTCTTGCAATGCAATCCACTCCCAATTTATGCGGCATCTATAACCCACAGCCAGCCCAGGCACAAAAGTCGGCTTACAAAACCAGGATGAAGTAGTTACCTTCGCATATGGCAGCATTTCCCTAGAATGCATGTTAAATATGACGCAAATTCACCCCATTATGTACAATCAGTCATAGGGTGACGCCATGCGTTAGCATTTGACATTTTCATATCATCGTCTGAAGTTAAGGTCGTCCAAGAAATGCCGGTAGGACGACCTTTTCAGATCCTTGATGCGCACGCAAATATCCTGATTCAGCCTTGATCCTGTACTCCTGATTATTTTTGGTTTCGGACTTGACTAGGCTCAACTTTGCGATATAAGAAGAGATATCTAGTTCGTCTTCCTTAACGTTGATAACGATCACATCTCCTGCCATGGAAGCCTTAAGCTCATCAGGCGTACCTATCTTCGATCTGGCAATGGTCTATGACAGCGATCCTGTTACAGAGCTAATCGGCTTCTAGACAGTGCGCCGTCAAAAGCAGCATATCATATTGTACCTTGTTGCATTATTTGATTATTCCAAGCTAATGAGCAAATTAATTGTGCCCCTTTGTCCAGCTTGTGCCACCTCGATGCGCCTCCACAACATTATATGTAAAAATGGTGTCATTATTTCATTGAATATTCCTGCATCAGGTACTGATGGCACTTTTTTTAAAAAACATCGCTTCACCTTTGTCCATATCTATTTTTCCATGCAGTTGGATCATTGAGGAACTCCCTAACTACTTTTGACTAATACATTTTCCGGTGAAGTTGGTTGTAGGCTCTGCGCCCATGGTTGCATTGAATTTATCACTGAAATCATAGACCTAATCACTGAAAACATTCACTTTGCCCATTGCGCTGTTGACAGGCTTACCGAACCTTCTCGTCAGCGCTCATCTATTTGTTATCTTCACGCTGGTTATGAGGTGATTCACATGAAATGTGCAGCTTTACCCATCCCCTCCTCACTTTACCCATTCACCCCTGTTGGATATCTTGATGAGCCAACTGCTATGTCAACAGGATTATCCTTGTCATACTCCAAGCGGAACCTTCAGCCCCTTCCCCATACTGTCCTGGCTCCCCCTCAGCATCTTAGCCCTCGGTCTGCCCGAGGTCCACTCCTTTACGGCCAGTAGCATCAGTGCATCAGAGTAGGCATAGGGCTTTCCCCTCTTTCCTTCATTCATCCTCTTCAGCCCAGTTAATCAGGAGGTCAGCATTAACAAACACATCAAATGTTGACAAGCTTTTCATTATACTCATCCCTATCTGCCAAGGTATGTAAATTTGTGGCGTTAATAATTAAAATAGTAATATCAAATAAGTTTGATCATCTGGTACAATTAATGCAACAAAGCAATAAAAACAAAAACATTAAATATAATTTTAGATGAAAAATTTTATGCAAGGCAAGTGGCTTACCAGAAATATGCTTTTAATATCATTTTCAGCATTTTTTTCTGACATGGGATACCAAGCTGTTTTGGCTGCGCTTCCATTATTACTTGTAATTGTATATCATGCTCCGGTTTATATCTATGGATTAACTGTAGCAGCATCATATGGGTTGGGTTCAATTATGGGGTATATTG
>JARVJW010000156.1 GCA_029775955.1 Nitrososphaeria archaeon
CTCCCCCTTTGCCTTTCCCATTGACCTGAAGATTTCAGGGATCTTGCTGGAACCAGCAAAGAGCACCACTGCCACAATGATTATTATGATTATGTCCGTGGCGCTGCCAATCAATATCCTATCACCCAATGCTAATATTTGTTGGTGGCTATTAAGCATCTCTGTACAAATGTACACATATTTAACTAAGCGAACGGGAAGTCCCCTTGGATGAAAGCGGGTAAAGACTTTTTATAGCTGCATTTGCAAAATAATAATTACGTCTTACAAAATGTTTGAGCAAGCCACTGAGCTTGCTATGTAGATAAATTGCAATATGTTTATATTATAACCAAAGCCTCAACTTAAGGCAAAAATGAGAGGTATTCCACTTGCCTACGTTGAACCGAAAAACACATCGTAAGAGTGCTCTCGGTGCGGAAGCGTAGGGACAAGGGAAGGAAATAAATTCGTGTGCGCATCGGACACGTTGACCACGCTGATGCAAACGCTTCGTTCAACATAGCGTTGCGTCCACCTTTAATGGGAAGCGTAGGTCAATTGCATGCAAGGGGAGCACTGATACCCCCAAAGAGGCAACTTCAAGGGTGGAGACCTTAGAACCCTTTAGGGTGGAGAGTATGTCAGTTTTAGCTATCATTAATGAGTGATTAAGCTTAAATTTCTATAAACTTCAACGCGTGGAAGCATGCTGTTCGTATAATATCAGTAAAATTATGACAAATTTTATATATAATGACAAATAATTCTAAATTATGAAAGTAACCGATGCAGTAAAAAAGGTAGTTGATGAAAATATACTCTATCAAATATTGCTTAGTAGTGGGCTGGCAAACCTTAACGCGCTTTCTAGGCAGATCAAAAATATAGTGGATTCACTTTCAAATGAAAATGTTAAACTTAATACAATAGAAAAGGCGCTTACCAAGCTAGCAAGTAAAACGGCAGCTATTGAGGATATTTCTACAAGAGACACTAATGTTTCGCTAGAATCTGGGGTCATTGAAAAAGTATATGATATTAAAAGTTTAAATGAACTGAATTTCTCAAATGTTTTGCTCGCAATAATTGACGAAGGCAAGGTAAAAGCTGTAATTAAAGGAGAAGATCATGGCTCGGAACAGGGCATGGTTTTACTCAAGGTGAGTTTTTCTGGAAGCGTAAAGAACATACCTTATCATCCCCTCATAATGATGTTTAACACCATGGGTATTAATATAATACATGCTTTTAGGTTCGACAGAAATATCTATTTTTTTATGTCAAGGCTAGATTCTATAAAGGCGCTAAGCGTCGTGGAGAAACTTAGATGAAGCCTTGGACGCAGTTTCCTGTGGCAAATATGAACTATTTTGCAAAAATTTATTTAAAAATCAAATTCCCCGGAGACGTATTGTTGACCGCTTACAACTTCTATTCTTCTTTTGTCCTTTCCTATCTGGAATACATGTATCAGGCCCTGAATTTCAAGTTCCATAAGTTCCCTGTTAAATTCTTTTAGATTAAGCCAAGAGTATTTCCTTTGGATAGAGTTAAAAAGCTCAGTGTCAGTTAAATTACCCTGCTTGGATACAATTTCCATAATCTCGCTCTTAATTGGCATCATGACCGGACTAGTCCAACTAGATAAAAAAGCTTTGCTAAATTTAACAGCGTAAGTAAAAAGACCGTTTCTGAAAGATTATAAATTCTTATAACCCTCATTCGGAGCGTTGACCTTCAAGTCTGCCCCAGCCACCTTAGGCTCGCTTCCGGTGTACAGGTATTCATCCTTCAAAGAAGGCCATTCGCACTAACGGTAGCCGCAGGGTTATTGCAAGCAATCCTATTGGTCAATGTCACAGGTTTCGCATTTCGATATCCCCAAGTTATCACCACTTGCAGGACACTCTGGAGTTCCTCTTGGGTTCACATAAACGGTCTTTGATGAGGACTTGTATTCAATCATTTTCTGGTAAAGCCTGTATGGCCACCTGTTCAACTTTGTCCTGAACTTCCTGTTGTT
Organism: Nitrososphaeria archaeon; assembly: GCA_029775955.1. GTDB lineage: Archaea > Thermoproteota > Nitrososphaeria > Conexivisphaerales > UBA164 > KM4347-05. The sequence continues at coordinate 2,006 of JARVJW010000156.1, forward strand.
TCCACTAGTCCAAGTCTTCAAAGACAAACGATGCGCCTGGGTTTTCCTTCACAGTAGCAAGGCATCATTGACGCGGTTCTTCTGCCTACCTCTGGCCTGGCGCAGTTTCCTGTACTTCTCTTTATTGTGCTTCTGCAGGCTCTCCTCCCTGAGTCGTTCTGTATGTGCGCTATGTCAGTTCCTTTCAGCGCAGGCTTGTCATCACCCAGCAAACGTGGAATCTATCGTGAAGTCCTGCGCCACGAAGCTAGGGTCCTTTCCTATATGGTGAAAGTTATGCACACAAAATTGTCAGTCAGCAAGAGCTCTGAAGCTTTGCCCTTGCTGTACGCCAGGAAGTGCTTGTTCTCAGTGTTTATTGGGACGTAAGCGTAATGCCCGGGCTGGAGCGTTACTTTGTTGCCTTGAACAGCTCGCCGTCAATCCTCATTTCAAGCTTCTTCACATCAGGTATCCTCAGCTAGCCATGACGGTTCTTCTTATATTATCAGGCAACGGCAGAAACGGGGTTGAGGTGGTGAATCGCATAATCGTAGTTTGACACGAACCACGGCTTGACCTCAATGTAATTGGCGAAGGTATCCTATTGTAATCGCGTATAGCCATTTCATAGGCGACCTTAATGGTGTGCCTTATCACATTCTACATGTCGTTAGGTACTTCCTCTGTTAGTTCATAGTCTTGACAATTATTCCCCTTGGATCTCCCAGGATGGCTCATGATGACTTTATTGCCTTCAGTATTTCCTTTGCCTTATGCGACCGAGATCCGTAAATGGTTGAAAAGGAAGTTATGATGGAAATCAAATCCCTTGTAAGCACTTCATGGGCCGACGGAATTTACTCACCATCCACGGTCTCCATTTCATGAATTTTACATATGGTTTCAAACATTACGAGTCTGTGCGTTGACACCTTGTTTTCCTCCACAAGTTTTATGACCTCGGTTAAGCTATTATTGAAAATCCGCTCCTGACATTGAATGCCCTTTGCGACAACCGTAAGCCCTTCTATTTGCGCCCTTAAATCGTTCTTCTGGTCCCTTGCATATGCCACTTCAAATCTGTCCTCGTTTTCCATTATCCTTTCAGGTATCGTACCTGTTGGAAGGCCTTATGCATTTTATCTTGCCTTGCTTATCCCAAATCCTCAACGCGGTCAGGTGTAGTACGCTTATTGTATAAAGCTTTTCTATAGTATATATCAACTATATTTGATTATAAAGATGTATATAGGTTATATTTGCTTATAGGGATTAGCGTAGCTGTTTAAAACCCCTTAACAAGGGGATGGTAGCAGATAAAATATATTTATAATCATAAAATAAATTATCCACCCATGTTAAGTGTATTCTGTTTAATTAATTTGGATCTACAGATAGGGAGTTCATCACTTTACGCAATTATATGATTGATTGGGATGAGGTATTCTGTAAAGTGCTTTCCCAACAGGACGCTAACTATCCATTATTGAAGTTATAAATTTATCCATTCCAATGCTTTGTTGCATTAATTGTACCAGATGATCAAACTTGTTTGATATTACTATTTTAATTACTAACGCCACAAATTTACATTGACCCACCTTGGCAGATAGGGATTGGAAAGAATATAATGAAAAGCTTGTCAACATTTGATATATTTGTTAATGCTGACCTCCTGATTAACCAGGCTGAAGAGGATGAATGAAGGAAAAAGGGGAAAGCCCTATGCCTACTCTGATGCACTGATGCTACT
>JARVJW010000003.1 GCA_029775955.1 Nitrososphaeria archaeon
CATGGGACACAAACCTCCTAGATGGCTATGATGGCGAAAGGCATCATTCAATAAATTTGAAGTAAATTTACACTATACACAGAACATATGAGCTGAAGAGAAGAATTATCCAGAGGCTTCCAGAACTAAAAAGAGGTTCCTAAATACAGTTCAAGGGAGAATAGGGTTAATAGCATTTTGCATAAACTTGCAAACCAGTTATCAGATAGGACAAACGTGTTCGAGTATTTAAAAAATTTCAAGGGAAAAATAGCTAGGACAAAAAGCAGAATAGCAAACACGATTATATAAAACTCCAAAAATATGTAGAATATAAGTCAGCATGGAATGGGTATAAGACTGGCTTATGGTACATCAAAAACCTGCTCCAGATGCGGGTATTATAATAAAGGGGAGCAAGCACATTCAAATTGCGGGCTTATAATCGATAGGCAGGAAAATGCATCAATAAACATAGGAACAAATTCCTATGTGGGGGGTCATGGGTTCCCCACAAAAGGAGCCAAGCTCTATGAGTTCTCCGATGAACCCAGAGGAGGATAAGAGCGATGAGGCTCAGGAACTGAGTATGGATTTCATGCATATCCATACTTAATTCAGAACCTATAAGCCAAATTTTTAATTTAAATATTCATCTTTAAATCTTCTTTAACTATGTTTAAAACTACATGAGTGTATGTTCTTTCAACGTATTCTAGCGATAACAGCCTTTTTGTAAAAGAGCTTAACTCTTCAGGGGTTCTGAATTTTGTTATAATTATAATATCTGACTCTCCTGTGACATCATAAACGGAAATTACATTGCCCATAGCAGCTACTTTTTCTTCTATTTCAACAAGCTTTCCTTTAGAAACAGTAATCTCAGTTATCGCAGTTAAGGTGTATCCAAGCTTGCTGTAATCACATAGAGCCACATATTTCGTAATTATTTGCATATTTTCAAGCCGTTTAATTTTACTGTAAAGAGTGCTAAATGGTATTCCAAGTTCCTTTGCTAGCTGTCTTAGAGGTTTTTTAGAATTTATTGTAAGGGAGTCTATTATTTTATAATCTATCTGGTCCAAGCTCATATTCGTCATTAATAATGAGTTTCTTAAAAGGATACTGCTATAAAAATATCATTTACATTTGTTCCAGTATAGCCTGTCATGATCAGGTCATTTAGTTCTTTAAAAAGTGCATAGGTATTGTCATCATCCAGGTATTTTAATATAGCTGCAGAGCCACCAGCCCTTGAAACAGTTGACTGATCAACTATCGCCCCAGCAGCATCAGTTGGGCCATCTATTCCATCTGTGCCCATAAATGCCAGGGCCACCCCTTTTATGTTTAGTTCAAGGCTGGCTGCAGCTGATGCATGCTGGTTTCTACCACCCCTTCCATGTCCAATCACTTTGACAGTGGTTTCACCTCCGGCTATTATGTATCTAGGTATGCCATCTTTTTCTGACAGTCCAGCCATTAAATTTGATTTATGGCCAAGATTTAAACCTGTTAAACGTGAATCACCAGAAAGTTCGGTCTCTGCATATAATTTTATTTTCTTAGCTCTCAGGTAGTTCTTTGCCGCTTTAATTGCAGTCTTATTATTCCCTATTATGTACTGATAAACTCTGTCAAATACTTTGTTACCAGGTTTAGGGGTTTCATTTATATTGCCGGCAATGCCATTTTTTATTAATGATATAATATTTGGTGGTAATTTATCAATCAGGTCATATTTCTCAATGATTTTGTAGGCGTCAGTATATGTAGTTTCATCAGGGGTCAGAGGCCCAGAAGCTATTGTGTTTAGGCTATCTCCAATTACATCAGATATTATTAATCCAATTACAGTTGATGGATAAAGTTTCTCTGCAAGCTGGCCTCCTTTTATCCCGGATAAATGTTTTCTGACTGTATTTAACTCATAAATATCAGCTCCAGATTTGAGTAGAGCCTCAGTAGTTTCTACCTTTTCATTAAGTGTAATTTCAGCCTTGGGCAATGGCATTAACGCAGACCCACCGCCAGAAATTAGGCATAAAACTAGGGTTTTTTCTGAATTTTTAACAAGTTTTATCATCTCTTCTGTGCCCTTAACTCCATCTGCCGACGGAAGAGGGTGAGTCGCTGGATTAAGTAATATCCTATCTGTTTTATATCGCTCTGAAAGCTCCTTTGGGACGTTTATAACACCCGCAGTAATTTTTTCTCCCATTATGGCCTCGATGGATTCAGCCATTCCACCTGAAGCCTTGCCTGCACCAATAACGTAAACCTTATCAAAAAGGTCCAAATTAAAGATATCACCATTAATGTGCAGTAAATTGCCATCAAACTTGACGTGTTTTTTAACGAGCCTTTGAGGTTGCACTGAATATATTGCCTTTTCAAGTGTTTCAATAACTATTTTCCTTGCCTTCAATATATTACCGTCATTCAAATTATCAATCAACTGTTCACGATTATGTATAATCATGCAATTAAGTTGTAGTCCTTATTATTAAGATTAATTCTGCATGTGCACAACGGTAATATATGATTGCGGTTGGCGGGATTTGAACCCGCGGCCTTCAGCTTGGGAAGCTGACGTCCAAACCAGGCTAGACGACAACCGCTCACGCTAATTTTCAACTGCAATATTTTTAACTTTTACCATATTTCGCATTCAGTGCAATCTATAAAACTAAAACAATATATAATAAAATCATAACCAAATCAAATGGCACCAAATAAATCATGGAAGTTTTTAAGCTGACTACTATAGTAGCTATAGCTGAAACAATTTCCAAACCCATTCCCAGTATAATTGGAAATGTAAGCATAGGACCCACTAATGCAAGAATAAGCGCTGGATACAATGTAGCAGTGATAACAATTTCCCCTAACAATGAAGCCACTGCCGCTTCTTTTTTCCCCTTTAATATTAGAGAAGATGACGCAAAAAACTCTGGTATGGCAGCTAATAGAGGAAATATAATAAATGATTGTCCGTATGGGCTAATTTTGGTCATTAAAGATATCTTAATTACCGATTCCACTAGTAATTTTCCAAATATAACATATCCAACAAACCCAATAATGATATAAGAAGCAACTAACAGTGTTGGTATTTTCTTCACATGCTCAAAAACCATATTTTTTAAATTTTTAATATAAACATAAAATACTATAATTGTAATTACAGCAAGCGTTATTATTGCATAAACTTTAGCCAAAAAAATTATAGTAAGATATGCAAATATTGAAACTATAATGGGTACGTAAAGAACCCTATTAATTATTTCTTTAGAATCATTAAAAAGATTCAAATCATTCCTCCCAAATTTGACTAATCCTAAAATTAAAGTTACAGGAATACCAATAACAATCGCCATAAATGGTTCACCAACTGCTGCTGAAAGTGCCATTCCTGGCCCGAACGTTCCCCCATAAATTAAATTCAATACTATTATGACCAAGTCTGGCAGGCTTGAAAATATTGGGAAAACAATTAACATAAACACATAATCTTTTAAATTTAAAATGTCTGCAAGAGATTCAATTCCTGATACTAAAATATAAGAAAAAAATGCCATACCTATTATTATAATTAACAGCCACACTATCATAAATAATCTTAGGCAAATATTAAAATATTTATTGCATAATAAGAAATTTTCCTAATAGTAATCTTTTAGGAAAGAATTATTATGAAACAAATTAGCGTTTGTGCCAAATACTTCCTAAAGTTTGGAATTAACAAACATTTCGGAAA
>JARVJW010000035.1 GCA_029775955.1 Nitrososphaeria archaeon
TTTTGCTTGAAGTTGTTACGATATCGCTTCTGGTTTATTACAGGAGAAAAGCAATGAAGAGCAAGGAATTAAATTCATCGCCAATGGACCTTCCTATATATGGTTAACGCTGTAAATATTTAAACTGACAGGAGCTTCTAGTGTAAAATGGACAAATACCTGACAACAGGCATAATTGGTATGATGTTTGCATCGGTGTTCCAGTACTCATGGAATGCCTTTGAGCTTACACTTCCAATTATATCAGGCGCAAGCCAATTTACCCTGAGCTTGGTGTTTACTATGTTCGTAATTGTCTCTTCAGTTTCCCAGATTTTTACTGGCATACTTGCCGACTATTTTGGTCCCCAGAGGGTATACCTGTTTGCGGCGTTAATTTCCGGAACAGGGATGGCGCTGGCAAGCCAGTCAGGCAATATAACAGAGTTTGCGCTGTTCTGGCTTCTGGGGTCAATTGGCGAAGGGGCAATTTATGGCATTTCTGTAAACCTTGCCCTAAAGTGGAATGAAAAAAACAGGGGATTTGCATCAGGGTTCGTTGGCATGGGGTTTGGAATTGGTGCCATGCTGGCAAATCCATTTATATTTTTATTCAAAAGCTTTCGCTTCCCTATGCTCATTGTAGGAATAGCAATGCTTTTTGTGTTACTGCTTCTATCCAGGTATGTGAAGTATCCTATATCTAGCACCGGAAGGTCACCATCAAAAGTAATAAGGGAAGGAAGGTGGTGGTTAATTTTTGCATCATATTCGTTTGCAGCCTCTCCACTTCAGCTGTTTTCCTACTTTCTGCTGTTTTTATCGCTTAGATTTGGCATATCGTATTTCATTCTAGTATCAATCATTTTTCCATTCGTAAATGGTATAGGCAGGCCATTTATAGGCAGAATATCTGACAGCATTGGGAGGATAACGTCAATAATCTTCATTTTGGCATGCATACTGGCAGGTTCTGTGCTTGCATATGTGGGAACTGAAGTTTCAGTACTGATCGCAACCATGCTGATAGCTTTCTTTGGGGGGTCACTGTTCACCCTGTACTCTTCATATGTAAGTGACCTATATGGCTCAAGGTTTTCAACAGCTAACAACGGGATCCTCTACTCTGGAAAGGCTGTTGCCGGTTTAACAGGCGTTTTCATATTTGCAATCATTAATTCTATGTATGGGTTAAGTGGCGCAATGTATTTTATAATTGCCCTTGGAATTATATCTATAGTAACATTTCTGGTTGCCTCACTGAGTTCCAGACGATTGCAAAAAAGGTTTTATTATAAGTTGCGTTTAAATAAAAAAGAGGTGCATTATAATAATTAGCAACGCGATGTGAACCATTTTATAGATTAGCAGCCCGAAGGGCAATTTATAATCACTATATCATTATAGAACAGACTTTCATGGGTGGTAAACAAACGGTGAATATAAATGAATACCTCAAGTTCAGGCTGTATATTTGGAGGTATGCAGGATGCATAATAACTAGATGATAGAATTAAAAAGTGCTACCGTTTAACCTATTTACAATTAAGGGCTATCAGGAATCAGTTAGATGTGAAACACTGCTAACATATTTACTGGGAATACGTAACCAAAGCAGCCTCAAAAAAATACGACGTAGATTTTACGCTATAAGTAATAAAAAGGCCTGCAACAAATTACCAATATGCTAGAACCATATAGTTTCTTTAAGGCATGGCGCAAGTAAACCTTAAAAATTTATTTCTATAAACAAAATAATGCCGGTGTAATTATTTGGCAACTATTGAGCTTGAAACTAAAAGCGAAGTGTTAAGAAGAATTGATGTAAGCGAAAAGGTAGCTGGAAAGTTAAGATATACAACCGATATGATAGAAGTAGAAGCTCTTTATGTAAAGGTGGTTAGATCTGCAATGCCTCATGCAATGATAGAATCAATAGATATAAGTCAAGCTAAGGAGACACCTGGCGTAATAAGGGTTATAACTTCTCACGACGTGCCCGGGGAGAACCTCATAGGCTTTTTCACTCGTGACCAACCGCTGCTAGCAGAAGATAGGGTACGGTTTATAGGTGAGGCTGTAGCTCTTGTAGTTGCTGAAAACCCAGTAAGCGCGATGACTGCTGTTAACTCAGTCAAGATAAGCTATAAACCGCTACCTGCTATTTTGGATATAGATTCTGCGCTTTCCCCTGATGCAATAAAAATACATGAAGATGGCAATATAAAAGAGAGCTTTGTAATAAAAAAGGGGAATGTTGAAAGCGCATTTGAAAAATCTGATATCGTAATAGAGGGCAGATATTCTTTTCCCTATCAGGAGCATGCGTATTTAGAAACAGAAGCATGCCTAGCCATGCCTACCGAGGGGGGTATTACCGTAATAGGGAGCATGCAGGTCCCATTTGCAGTGGAGAGGGCAGTGAGGACAGTTCTGGGTAATGCAGTTAACAAGGTAAGAGTAATACAGGCACCAACGGGCGGGGGATTTGGCGGAAAAGAAGATGCACCTGATGAAGTTTGTGCGCATGCAGCTTTAGCTGCATATCTGACAGGGAGGCCTGCACTATTAGCCTATAACAGAAAGGAGTCAATCATATTTCACCCTAAAAGGCATCCTGGATATATTAAAAGGAAGTTAGGGGCAACGAGGGATGGAATTCTAACTGCATTAAGTGAAACTATCATGCTGGATGGAGGTGCATATATGTCACTCACGCCGCGTGTAATATTCCAATCAGTGGCCACGGCAACTGGCCCATATTTAATACCTAATGTTGATATAGAGGGAAAGGGCGTGTATACAAATAAAGTTCCCTGTGGCGCGTTCAGAGGTTTTGGTAAACCACAATCCCAATTTGCAGCTGAGCTCCAAATGGATGAATTAGCTAAAGAGCTTAAAATGGACCCACTGGAGCTCAGGCTAAAGAACCTAATTAAGGAGGGTAGTGAGCTGCCATGGGGCCAAAGGTTAGGAGATGGCATTGGTATTTTACAGTGCGCGATCAGGGTGAAGGAAATGGCTGAATGGGAAGAAAAGAGGCAAAAATACGGCGTAGTGGATAGTAAAGGTATTGCCAGAGGTATCGGGCTAGCCCTTGCAATGCATGGAACAAGTATTGGACCACTGGGAATAGATGTTGGATCAGCAATCATAGAGCTGGATGAAAATGGAAAAATTGTAGTCAAAAACTCCCTTACAGAATATGGCCAGGGAATTTATACAGGCTGGATAGAAATAGTAAGCAGAGCACTTAATGTTGATAAGGGGCTGATAGAAGTTATCTATCCAGACACGTCAATAATGTATGATTCTGGTCCAACTGTTGCTTCCAGGAGCACTGCAGTAGGTGGCAGGGCTATATATGAAGCTGCTATCAACTTTAAATCAGCAATACTAAAAGCTGCATCTCAGATGATTGGAGTTAAACCACATAGGCTGAGCCTTGAAGGTGATAGCATAAAAAGCATTGAGAATCCAAACAATAGGCTCAGTTTAAAGGATATAGCTTCCATGGCCAGGAAAAATGGCCAGACAATAAAGGGGGAAGCATGGGTAAACATGAACCAGGGCTCGTATTGGGATAGAGAGAAAGGGCGGGGGGTGCCATGGAAATCTTATTCTTTTGCAGCGCATGTAGCTGAAGTGGAGGTTGATATTAATTCTGGGAAGGTTAACGTAGTTAACTACTATGCGGTACATGATTCTGGCAAGATATTAAAAAGAAGCCTGGCTGAGTCACAGGTTTACGGAGGAGTTGTTCAGGGACTGGGCTACGCGCTGATGGAAGACCTTCACTTTAAGGACGGCAAATTACTATCAAATTCATTTCTAGATTATATGATACCTACATTTGCTGATACACCAAACATTTACGTTGATTTTATAGAAACCTACAATGAAGATGGACCATTTGGAGCCAAAGGATTGGGGGAGGTTCCAATAGAACCAGTAGCTCCTGCCATAGCTAATGCAATTTATAATGCTATAGGGAAGCCTATAAGAGCATTCCCGTTTACTTCGGAAAGGGTATTCAGCGCTTTACAAGGTGATTAAAATGAAACCGTTTCAATATCTTTCACCCATACAGGAATTTGAGTATTTGAAACCCAGGACGCTTGACGAAGCCTTATCTATAGTTAGTAAGTTTAATGGAGTAGCAAAAGTGATAGCCGGTGGCACAGACCTAACCATCGCTCTCAAAGAATTACTGGTAAAGCCTCAGGCTGTTGTTGACATAAATGGATTAAAAGAAATACGTTATATTCGCGATGATGGAGGTATAATAAGGATAGGTGCGCTAACTACATTCGATGAGATTTACAGGTCAGGGCTCATTAATAAGTATGCCAGGTGTTTGGCTCAAGCAGCGTATAATGTAGGTACATGGCAGATAAGAAACTTGGCCACGTTGGGCGGCAATATAGCTAACGCCTCGCCTGCTGCTGATGGAGCCACGCCGTTGATTTCACTTGATGCACATGTTCATATTAAATCCATCAATAATGAACGTGATGTGCCCATAATTGACATGTTTTTAGGGCCAAAAAAATCAGCGCTCAATAGCAATGAACTTATAACTGAGGTCTATTTCAAAAAGGATGAGCTGGCCAACTGTGGATGGGCTAGAATAGGGAGACGTAACGCTAACACGATTTCAGTTGTGAATGTGGCTGTGAACATATCATTGGCTGATGGAAAATACCGGGCTGCAAGAATAGGTCTCGGTTCAGTTGGCCCTACCCCATTGTACGCAAAAAAAGCTTCAGAATATTTGATCGGAAAAGAAGCTTCTTCTGCAACAATTTCACAGGCAGCTAAAATTGCGATGGATGAAAGCAACCCGATAAGTGATATAAGAGGGACAAAAATTTACAGGTTATCAATGGTTAAGTATTTAACTGAAAAGCTGTTAAACAATTTAACTTATGGTGGCATAAATTGAAAATAAGCTTTAAGTTGAATGATAAGAATATGGAAATGGAAGTACCCAATAATGTCACCGCAGCTGATTTTTTGCATGACACTATGGAAAAGACGGGTGTAAAGAAGGGATGCGATACTGGTGAATGTGGAGCATGCACAGTGTTACTTGATGATAAACCTGTCACTTCCTGTTTGATGCTGGCCCCACAGCTAGACGGTCACGATATAAAAACAATAGATTTTCTTACAGATACCCCTGTAGGTAAAAAACTGCTAGAGGCTTTTACAGATAAGGACGCTGCACAATGTGGTTACTGCATCCCAGGGATGGTAACAACCATGTTTGCCTTGGTAAAAGAAGGAGGGCACATGTCTGAGTTGGAATTAAAGGAATATATGTCAGGAAATCTCTGTAGATGCACAGGCTATGTAAACCAGATAAGGGCTCTTCAATCAGTAATCAAACAAGTGAATGAGGAGCAAATTTAAAACGTTATAGAAATCTTTATGTTTGCACAAATCCAAAAATGTTATTTTTTAAATGGAAACAATTTAATTTGATTTATCAATTGAGTTTTACAGGTTCATTTAAATTCTGGGAGTATTTTATCAGCGATTAAATCTAACTGATCAGCCTCGTAAAAAGCTGGTATTAATACCATTCTTTTTACGTTAGCTTCTTCGTATTTTCTTAATTTTTCTATAATTGCCTGTGGGCTACCCCATATGCCACTTTCCACTGTGCACTTTGACCATGCTGGCAAATCCATAAAAGTCGAAGTGAAATCCTCAATTTTTTGCTTGGCATTTTTCATGTCAACATCAACATATACAGGAACCATATCTGTATTTGTAAAACCTGTAGGATCTCTTTTATATTCTCTGGCAAACGTTTCTATTTTATTTACTGACTCCTTAAAATCTCCTGGCCCATAATAATAGGACAGCCACCCATCGCTGTATCTGGCTACTCTTTTTAGCACAGCATCAACATAACCCCCCATAAGGAGTGGAATATGATGGCCTGGCATGGGGGAAATTGTAACGTGGTTATATGTCCTGCGACTATCGCTGTAACTCACATCCCCTTTATAGAGCAGCTTATTCATAAGATTCAGGCCTTCAATCATTTTACTTCCTCTCTTATCATAATTTACTCCCACGGCATCAAATTCCCTTTTGTACCATCCTGATGCAACGGCCACTATCAGCCTTCCACTGGATATATAGTCTAGAGTTGAAATTATTTTGCTTGATATAAGTGGATCTCTAAGTGCAAATATATACAATGTTCCCAGCTTTATATTTTTTGTCAAGGATGCAACATATGATAATAGAGTCATGGAATCTATGACGGGAAATACATTCTTGGATCCAAGCAGCAGGTGGTCCCATGTCCATATTGATTCAAATCCATATTGGTCAGCTTTTATACAATAGTTAGCTATTGAATTTATATCCGGCTTCTTGCCTACAGCGGTAAAATTTTCAACAGCAACTCCTATTTTCATTATTGAAAAAAAATAACTACAGCTTAATAACTTTACTTTTCATGTCAGATTTACCATCATTTATAAGGTCTGAAATCCTTTTTTCGGCTGAAATTGAAAGCTGCCAAATTGTTTCAAAGTTTATCTGAAATGTATTCAAAAGCTTTTTACTTCTCGTAAAAAATGCAGCATAGTCCTGGTTAAAAACAGATGCCTGACTGGTAAGCACTATTCCAGAACTATTGTCTATGATAACGAACCTTGAAAGGTAGCTTGAACCACCAAAATGCCTCAGGTTGACAATCTCGGAATATTTCTTTGCATAAGACAGGTTGTTTACGTTTATGTCCGTTATGGCCCTTACATTTACATCCCTTCTTACCGCCTTTAACTCAGCATCCATAACTCCATTTTCTGCATTTAATACGATTCCTTTTGATGATATTATCCTTATGATTTCACTTTTTGCATCATCTATCAGTTTCTTCATCAATTCAAATACGTCTTCTCCCTCAATATATTTAACAAAATCATCTTCACTAATGGGCCCTGGAAGTTTTCTCCTTTCCAGAACGTTTTGAAGCGTCAAAAGAACTTCATCCGCCCTTCTGTTATACGCTTTCAGCTTATCAGCTTCCCTTTTTTTTAAAATTTCTATAAGCCAGCTAGGCTCCGTGGCCATAACCTTCTCCCCTTCGTTCATATCAGCATATATTAATCCCCTCTTGCTCATGTTATGCAATATTATATTGATCTGGTGATACGAAAATCCGAGTATTGCCCTGAGCGAGTCAATATCTATTGGGCCACCAATCAACAGTATTGCGTAAACTCTTGCTTCCATTGGCAACATATTTAATTCAATTAAGCTGTTTATTATCTGTTCAACCCTGTTATCCATTTTTACCAAATTAATAAGGCATATGATAGCTTGATTTAAAATGTTTTTATCCTATGCTCATTTAGTAAATCTGTGTTGAAGCGCTATGCTAACATTAACAATAGATGATCGTTAACCTTACATCTGTTAGCTTATTATATACAGTTTTGCTTAAATGAAAAACATTAAGTAACATTTATTTATAATAAAACCATTTTCTACATTATGGATACGGCACGTATATACGAATATCCTGTAGAAAAAATTCATATAAACAGGCTTGTCAAAAGTGAATTTAATGTAAGATATTCTGTAGGTGACATAAGTGAACTTGTAAAATCGATATCCTCACTGGGCCTTTTAGAACCACTAATCGTTAGGCCAAAATCAAATTATTTTGAGGTTATTTGTGGCAATAGGAGGCTCGAGGCATGCAGGAAACTAAATTATAAGTTCGTGCCATGTATAATAAAGGATGTAAATGATAGGGAAGCAAATTTAATTTCTATAGTGGAAAACGTGCAACGGGAAACGCTTGACCCGATTGACGAGGCCAGGTCATATATGAACTTTGTAGAAAAATATGGTTGGGGTGGAATTAGCGAATTGGCCAGGCTCATAGGAAAAAGTGAGCCGTATGTATCGCATAGAATAGGTTTATTGAAGTTACCTCAGGAAATCCAGGAGCTAATTGGTAGACGTCAACTAAAACCAAGCATAGCTATGGAAATAGTTCGAGTTAAAAAGGACAGGCAGGCTGAACTGGTGCCACTTATATTAAAAAACAATATGTCTGTCAGGGATATAAGAAAAAAGATAAAGGATGAAAACCTAAACACGGAAAGCGATTTGTACCTTGTTGCTTTCAGGAAAGCTAAGCTTCTTATAAAATCCTGTTTGATAAACTTTGATGAAATAATAGAAAAGGTACAAAGTGAACCTGAACTTATAAGTGACCTCATGAATGTCAGGCAGGGCCTTCACAAATTAATTGATGACATAATTCATATGGAAAAAGAAAGAAAGCAAAAGGAAAGAACCAGACACTTTTAGTCTCTCAAGAATATTCCATCCCTGTCAATTTCCCTCAAAAGGCTCAGTTCCACTTCAGATGGTGGGTCAATTGTCTTAACATCTCCAATCTCTGGTTTAAAGCTCATTGAAGATAGCACATCATCAACGGTCAAGCCGTCAATTACAGCTTCTAACCGCATGATGCCATGATTAAATCCAAAAATTGCCATATCAGTTATTACTTTATACGGCCCTTTTCCTATTAAGCCTGATCCATTCCTTGAGCCGTTAAGCCATCCGGGACTAGTTATATGGTCAACATTTTCTATGAACCTCCTTTTCTCTAAAGGCGCAACTATAATTGTTCTCCCCGCAAGGCTGGCAAGGTCGTTTGCTCCACCGCTTCCAGGGAGCCTCAGCAAACCTTTTTCGCTCCTTATTAGGGAGGAGTTAACATTTCCATGTATGTCTATCTGCGCTGCACCCATTAACGCAAGGTCGATATATCCCCTTTGCATATAGGTGAAGGTTTCCACACAGCTTGGATACATCAAGGCCCTGTAGCCAACCCTTATATCATTGGTTGAATAAGGCATAAAGGGTGGTTTGATAAATGGGTCGATAGACCCTCCTTCATATATTGATATCAATCTTGTTTTACCCATCTTCCTTGCAAGCTCAACAGCCAGCTGACTTATGCCGATGCCTATAAATACTGATATACCATCATCAAGAGCTCTGGATGTTAGCACTGCAAGCAACTCCTTTTTTGTATAGTTTACCATGTCATGTATCACCGTTTGTCAGAAGCCTCATGGTCATGCCTAATCTTATCAACGTTTCAGGTTTAATTGTATTTAAAAAATCCATAAAACTTTCCTTCTTATAGATAATCTCATCTATCATTTTTTCAATGCCACCTTCTGCCCTATCTGCTGATGCAATGGTTGATAAATAACCTATATCTGCCTCATAGAATCCCTGGCATTCAGTTGGATATGCTCCAAATGGAGCTTCAACCACGGCATCAACTGCAAAATGAGGAATTGTAGTCTCCGACGGGTGTTGCCTTATGTAATCTTCACTCACTATTTCTTCTGCTGTAATTATTACCTTCTTGGCTGAAAGCGCAATTTCCCTGTCCTGAATTGGCATTCCCAATATCTGCGCATTTCCGTTCTGGTCAGCTCTCTGAACATGTATTATTGACACGTCAGGGTTTATCGCCGGCACTAGCAATACCTTTTCGCCATCAAAAGGAGATTCGATCTGTTTAACATTGAGCCCTTTGACAAGGTCAGAACCAAGCATGGTATATGTTGGGAGAAAAGGCACTCCCATTGATCCAGCCAGAAACCTGAGTAGAATTCCCATATGGCTCCATTCTTCAAATTCAATTTTTCCAGAGGCAGTCATGGATGATATTTTTCTTGAAATCCCCAGTGGACCAGCAATTGCTACCCAGGATGTTATGAGCTTATTAGCAGCTCCGCTGGTTGCCAAGAATTCAGCTTCAAAGCTCATCATTGTCCTTACCACCTTCAGGCCTACCTTTCCTGACTTTATTATTTGCCAGATTGCAGCAACCGGATCTCTGGTTATCACAGTCCCGCCTAAGGCTACGGTATCTCCATCTGAAATCATGGAAATGGCTTTATCCATACTGACAACTTTATTTCCAAGCCCGTGTTTTTTTTCAAGAGCAAACTCCCTAGCATTCAATTTGTTATATACATAAATATTTGAATTATTTATAAAATTAACGTAATTAAAGCGCTGATGTATAATTGGTGTGAATAATTAATCTAAGATTACCTTGGTATGCTTTGTTGCATTAATTAAAAGTTGGGCTAATTATTTAAAAATTAGGATAAATTACCGATTTAAAATAAATAATTTCTTTAATTTAAATTTAGAACTATTAACAAATTAACTATTTTTTGATATATGCAACAAAGCACTTTGGTAGTAAAGTATTTAAATTACATTCTAGGTATAAATAATTAATGCCTAAATTAAGCAAAAATTTTATTAACATTGGTGGGATTAAACAGACAAATTCAAAAGCTGTTTCCAGAATGTTAATAGCTATTATAGTAATAGTTATAATAGTCATAGCAGGCGGTTCATACTATTATTATACTGTGACTTCACCATCAAGGCAGCCTATCCTGATAGGAATGATAACCCCATTAAGTGGTACTTATGCAGGGGATGGGCAATTAACGGTTGATGGAGCACAGTTGGCTATAAATCAGATAAATGCACAGGGCGGTTTACTTGGCCATCCATTAAAACTGGTAACGCAAGATGAAGGGCCCTCTACATCTACAGCAATTGCTGCGGCACAGATATTAGTTGTTCAGGATAAAGTGAATTTTCTAATTGGCCCGTTCTTTAGTGGTGATGTAGCAGGGGTATTACCTCTAACTTATTCTCATAAGGTGATCGAAATACTAACAGTTTCAAGTTTAGACGCGCTTATGGTGCCGCCGGAAAATGCATATCTGTTCAGAACTACTTTATCAGATATAGGATATGCTCAGCTGGCTGTTCAATGGTTAAAACAAATAGGGGCCAAAAACGCTGTCTTCCTGGCTGAAGATTATCTATATACTCATGAAGTAGCAAATGATACACAGATGCTTGCTTCTAAGGCAGGCATAAACATCACATCAATAAGCTTCTATCCACCGACAGCATCAGACTATACAACGGCAATAAACCAGATCGCTTCGACAAAGCCTGATGCAGTTATAGTAGTAATGGAAGGGTCAAATGGTATAGACTTCCAAAAGCAGTACAGTGCAAACCCAATTACATCAAAGATTCCAATACTGGACCTTGAGAGTTTGCTTGATACCCCTTCTCAAGCTGCAACAGTTGACGCAAGCGTGCCCAACGGTATGCAATACGTATTCCTTGGGGAAATGTCTACCATAACAAATGTTACCGCATCGTTTAACCAGCAGTTGCAAAAGGCATTTGGGGTTCAGGCAAGCCATTACAGCGACGATGCTTACGATGGGGTAATGGTTCTCGCTAATGCAATAAAAAGGGCTGGTACTTTTAACACTACAGCAGTTGCCAATGCCATGATGCAAACAAATTATGTCGGGCCAGGGGGTCATATAGTATTCCAGGCTAATCACAATCCGGTTGAAGGCCCTGGATATCTTATCGGAACTATATATCAGGTAAATATAGTAAATGGGAACATTTATTATGAGACACTATATCCGCCCAATGTAGCCAATGCGACAGCCATTAATCCGGCAACAGGTAATCCTTACGGTTGAGTGAGATAAAATGTTTTATTTAATTTTTTATGAGAGTGAGATAAAATGTTTTATGGATTAATTTCATCTTTAATTGTTGGCACAACATATGGGCTGATAATTAGCCTCCTGGCAGTTGGCCTTTCACTTATATACGGTGTTATGCAAAATGTCAACACAGCACATGGCGCATACTATATGCTGGGTGGTGTTTTAGCATTTGTAGTTTCCTATTATCTGAGGCTTCCTCCAGCATTAGCTCTTATTTTAGTTGCCGGCCTGGTGTTTATTATAGGTATAGGCGCGTTAAAGCTAACAATACCTGCTAATTCTCGAGTGACTGTTGACCCCGACAGGCAAAATTTTGTCATGATAACATTTTTAGCGTTTGCTACAATTGCTGAATATTCTGTATTGTTAATATTTGGACCCAATACGGTAGCTGCCCCCAGCATTGTGAACGGCTCAACTCAAATTATAGCTAATGTATTTGTAACCAACCAGACCCTGCTGGCATCAGTTATAACTCTCCTGGGTTATCTTTTACTGTACATGTTCCTCAGGCTCACTAAAATGGGTAAGGGCATAAGAGCCTATACGCAAAATAAAGAAACGGCAGAGGCATTGGGTGTAGATGGGCAGAGGCTGGCGTTTATGGTTTATGGAATAGGTGTAATTATGGCTGCTATCAGCGGAGCTCTTTTAGCTTCAATATTTAGCATTGATTCCTCTGCAGGGTGGAACGAGCTAGTTATAGCATTTGTAATAGTAACTTTAGGTGGCATAGGCAGCATCTTTGGCAGCCTAATAGGAGGCCTGATTTATGGGATTATTTACTCTATAATGTTATACTACTATCCAAGTTATGCTTTTATTGCTGTTCTGTTAATCATATTTGCGTTATTGCTGATAAAACCAACAGGTATATTGGGTGAAATAATTGAAAGGGCCTGATTTTAAGCATTTGAATTTACAGTCTATAAAAAATATCAGCTTTATTATCATAATCGGGGTAATTGTACTATCAGTTGTTGTATTTATTTCACCTTTTACATATTTAGATTATGTATTAATGTACTTTTTCGCATTTGCAATATTTGCAATCAGTTGGGACTTTCTTTACAGTTATTCAGGACAACTGAGTTTGGGGCATGCCATTCCGTTTGGGATAGGAGCATTTACTGTTGCGATTTTGGCGTCCAAGTATCAGTTAAATCCAGTGATAGGCTTGTTCATTGCGCCTTTTACAGCATCATTAATCGGCGGCTTAATAGGCATGACAACTATAAGGCTGAAACCTGCATATCAAGGCATAGCTCTGCTCCTCTTTTCCCAGGTCCTTTACTGGTTTACATTGCTACAATTCAGTGATGAAGGTATATCATTTGGATACCGTAACGGGTTGCCTGTGCTTGGGTTCAATGAATCTTATTTTATAGGGATACTAGTTTTTATAGTAGGAAGTATATCAATATTGTTAATTGAGCATTCAAAGATTAGGCTCAAACTGCTGGCAATAAAACAGGATAGTTTTGCAGCCTATGCATCAGGAATTAACGTTACCTTTTACAAAATTTTTACGCTGTTTGTAAGCTCTTTCTTTGCCGGATTAGGGGGAGGCTTTCTTGCACTGTACACCTTCCATACCGATTATACAATATTTCTTGTATCAAACGATTTTCTTCCTATTGCAATGTCCATAGTTGGTGGCACACAGCTGCTGGGTGGAGTTCTGTTAGGTAGCCTTTTAATAAGCTTTCTGGATACGATTCTGCCTGCCTATGTATCCCTGGCTGTTACCTATCTGATATATGGCATTCTGGTAATACTGGTTCTAAGAATTTTTCCAGAGGGGATTAAGGGTATAATTAAAAAGATAAGGGTGACATAAAGTGCTGAAAATAAATTCCGTTTCTAAAAGATTTCAGGGAGTAATAGCGCTTGACCACGTATCACTTGATGTGAATGAGGGTAAGATTTACGGCCTGATAGGGCCTAACGGATCGGGAAAGACAACTTTGGTTAACTGTATAACTGGATTTATCAAAGCAAATGAAGGCTCAATAACTTTCGGGCAACATGAGCTAACTAATTTAAAGCCTCATGAGATAGTTAAGAAAGGGATAGTCAGAACGTTTCAAAACACAAGAGTCTTTAATGACCTAACAGTGGAGGAAAATTTGGTTGCAGTGAGGAGCGACTTAACTGGCTCATTAAGGTTAATTGAATTGTTAGACGCATTTGATTTAAACAGCGTGAAAGGCGTAAAAGCTTCATCCTTAAGCTATGGCCAGAAGAAGATGCTTGAAATAGCCAGAGCTTTAGCTTTAGAGCCGGCAATAATTTTACTGGATGAACCACTGGCAGGGCTTGACGTGCAAATGATATCTAAATTATCCAGTCAAATTAAATATATAAATAAATCATTTAATAAGACCCTTCTGATAGTGGAGCATAACCTTGATGAACTCATGTCCCTGGCTGATTATGTTTTTGTTATGAACAATGGTGTAAAAACAGCTGAGGGGGAGCCATCAATAATTCGAAACAGCAAAATTGTGCAGGATGTTTACTTCGGGAGGTAAAAAGAAATGTTAGAGGTCGTTGAACTGAAAAGCGGTTATAACGGAACAGAGGTTCTGCACGGAATAAATCTGAGCATGAATGATGGCGAATTTATATCTGTCATAGGCCCAAATGGCGCAGGTAAATCCACATTATTAAAAACAATAAGCGGTTTTATCAGGCCATACAGCGGAAAGGTGGTTTTTAATGGAAAAGAAATAAGCGGGTTACGTATAAGGGAAATATTATCGATGGGCATAGAATATGTGCCCCAGGGCGCAGGGGTTTTTTCGCAAATGAGCATATACGAAAACCTGGAAATGGGCGGGTTCTTTTTAAATGATAAAGCACAGGTCAGGAAAAATCTGGAAAAGGTGTTTGAGATATTTCCCTTTTTGAAAGACAGGCAAAGGGCAAAGGCCGGCTTCCTCAGCGGGGGTGAGAGAGCCATGCTGGCTATCGGAAGGGCGCTTGTTGGCAACCCACGTTTAATGCTGCTTGACGAACCTACTACAGGTTTAGATATAGGAAAGCAGAGCATTTTAATTGATAAATTAAAGGAGCTAAAAAATGACGGCGTAAATTTTCTACTTGTGGAACAGAATTTAAAGACGGCATTGGAATTATGTGATAAAGCATATGTTATAAGTGCAGGGATCATAAAATACAGCGGCCAAAAGGAAGCATTACAGGATAAGAAGCTTATATCTTCGCTGTTCTTTGGTACAAACCAGTAAAAGATAAATATCCATTATTTTTTTATTTTGATGTAACCTGCTTTCCATTAGTTATTTTTTATCTTACAGAGAATCATCCAGTTCTGCAGTATATGGGTAGAGCATTCAGCAACAGGAGAGCCAGCATCTGGCATTCCCAAAACAGTGCTTGAATGCGCTAATTGGTAAAATCAAGCAGAGAATTAAATTAGAATAGCAAAAAATATGTCTCCTGACCAAGTGGTGCATCAGCATCCTACCACGATTATGTGTTTTAGCTCATCATATTTGTGATAATAAAGCTCACAAAATTTCATTATGATAAAAATCATGATATTACCCAATTAATTTTGAAAATTTTAATTGTCGTATTTATGGCTGAAGTTAATCTTTAATGCCACACCATTCACCGATTGTTTTGACCAATATTTTTGTAGCAGTCAAAAGGCTTTCAATTTTAACATGCTCATTCGTAGCATGCATCTGCAGCGTATCTCCAGGTCCAAATATTAAACTTGGCGTATTTCCATATTTGTTGAGGAATCTTATATCAGCTGCCCCGGTCCTTCCACTTATAACAGGATTTGAATTAGTTATACTGGTGTATGCATTGCTGAGGGTTTTAACAAGTGGGTGTTCCGGAGATATTTCAGATGGTTCAGCAAAGTACCCTTTATATTTTATTTCTGGCTGATGATCCCTCATCCATGGATCCTCTTTTGCAAATTCCTCTATATACCTTTTAAAGTCTGCCTTTACCTTGTTTGAGTCTTCATTTGGCAACGTAGCTATGCTGCCTCTTAACACACAAGTATCAGGAAATGCACTGGGATATGAACCGGATTTAAATTCACCTATTATGCAGGCAAGGGCTTCTACCTTATCAGGGAAAAGGGCATGGTTAAGCGTGCTAATTCTCAAAGCTTCATAGGAATCAACAGCTCCCTTTATCTTGTATCCAAGGTCAATTGCGTTAACCCCGGCTCTCCTGTTCTGTATGCCTGCAGCTTTTCCGTTTATAGTTGTTTCAAACCATATCCTGCCTATACATGCAGGTTGCACCTTCAGGCTGCTGGTCTCAAGGCTTATGCCTCCATCTGCCTTATATCCTTTTATAACGAAATCGAGAGTTCCATTGCCACTTAATTCCTCGTCAACGGTATACTCTAATGTCAGGTCACCATTCAATTTAATACCGTTTTTTGAAAATATCATTGCTGCTGCGGTCATTGCAGCTATGCCGGACTTCATATCCGAAGCTCCCCTTCCATATATACTATCACCGATTATTTTCCCACCCCAAGGATCAACCGACCAGGCTTCGCGAGGCCCTGAAGGAATAACATCCACATGCCCGTTTAAAATTAAAGAGCGTCCACCACCCTCTCCCTTCAATATGCCTGCAACATTGGGTCTATTTTTATATCCTACCTCAACTGGCACGTACCCGGGGTGCTTTTTGAGCTCTTCTAGGTCTGGCTCCCACATTTTCGTATTTATCCCGACTTGCCTGAGGTATGATGATATAAATTTCTGGATTTCCAGTTCATCTCCTGTTACGCTTGGTATCCTTAGCAGGTCCTGGAGTAATTTTACTATATTGTCCTTTTCCTTATCAACAGCATCTATCAAATTATCTAATGAAACCATACAATTTGTTGCCAGTTTTAAAGAAATTTAAATGTTACTATGCCACATTGTTTTTATAATATAATAATGAAAAAGACAACTTTTCCGATTAATGTTCCGGGGACACAATAAACTGATGGGCTAAAATTATGTTCCTGTTTCATTGTTGAAGGCGATCAGTGAATTCATATAAGCATTGAGCAGCTATTAAGCCATTAAAGCAATATTTGGGGGGAAACTATTGCAATTGTTCATGCATAAAAATAAGGGGTCAAAAATTGGGAAGATATCAGGAAAGCTGAAAAAATCATGCAAAATGGCATGTGTGGGGTTGGCGTAAGGCCCCCGGCATTTGGGAAAGGGCTAGCCAAATTGCATGAATCAGATATAAAAAAAAGGCAATATTCAGATAACAGTTCTTCAGAAGATAAATAATGAAGGGTATTAATGAAGCTTGTATGGAGGAAACGTAAGAAATATTGCATCAATCGTGGATGAGCCTAGAAAGCCGGGGTTTGTGCTTTATAATGGAAAATATTGGTGTTCAAATTTGTAACCACTTGAGTTGCTGTTCTGCAACATTTACCACACATATCAGCAAATGCAGTTAGCAAATGGTTAAAATGCAACCATATATTTGCAAGTTGGTTTCATTTTAAACTATTCTCAGCCTCATAAAGATGGCGCCTATTATCAAACTTATAACAGACAGCCCCACATATACTGTAAATCCCAGCGAATAACCTGCATAATCGAAAATGGCAACAAATGTTCCTAATAAAACTGTTATTATAAGCCCGCTAAATGCGCCAAGCCCACTCACCCAGCCAGTAGCTCCACCTATGTTTGATTTTGAATACTTGGGCACCAATTTAAAAGTAGCAGCGCTGTTTACACCTACCCCTATGCCAAGTACAATTTCGCCAACAACATCCAGGGTAAATGTATTTATCAGAAATATAACTGATCCAGCAAGCATTAATAGTGAACTGTAGAACAGGATTGATTCGCCGCCATATCTGTCGCTAAGTGAACCTGCTGGGATCCTGATTACGGTACCGAGGATGATAAAACCTATAGATGTTATGACACCGGCCCATATTATTCCAATACCATGGTCAACTGACCAGTAAGTGGGCAACCAGGTGGTAAGGGCAACATATCCACCAAAAGCTGTAACGTTAGCCACAACAAGCCCCCAATTCTTTAAGTTTTTGATTGGAGCTGTCATTGACCTTAAAGCAGTATTAGAAGGTATAAGCTCTTGTCCTTTATCCTTAGCTATAGCTATGGCCAGTTCTCTTTCAACTCCATTTTTCAATAACTGGAAGAAGAAAGCATCTTTGGCAATTAAAAAATAAGTTAAAACCAAAACTAGAGATAGTGCAAACCAGATGAGGTAGGCATAAGCAGGGCCAAGGTATGTTAGTAAAGGCGGAAGTATCAGCGTAAATATCCCGGGTGCTAGGCCCCCTATGCCAGAATAAATTCCAAGCACGTAACCCTGCCTGTTCTGTGGATACCAGTAGGATGCCTGAGGTACACCAATCGAAAAAGCTGCTGCTCCAACACCAACAAGGCAACCAAGTAGAAGGAAAATAGGGAAAAGGCCATGCGTTAATCTGGAAGGATAATCAAGGAAAAGTATAGCAGTTATGGCTGCCATTGATGCGCTAGATACGCTGAGCACTATTAACATTGGTTCCCTGCTGCCAGTAGAATCTGACCATGCCCCAAATGGTATTCTCAGAAGTGAGCCTGCTACTGTGGGAATGGATACAAGCAATGCAATTTCCACCGGGGAAAGCGTCATTGCCCTCTGGAACACCACCGCTGTTGGTCCAAATAGTGAGATTGTGGCAAGGCCTATAAATTGACCCATAGTGGCAGATATAAGGCCAATTCTGCTACTGCCAGTTAGCTTATAGTCCACCTCATCACTGGCGTTGATTGGCCTTCGGTTAGCTACCATAACTTGATTATATTTTTCAAAATCCTGTAGTTAAAGTTTTTTATACGTATATTTTAATGAATTAATATGTGAGCAGGACAAGTTGGGAGTTTATATGATAATAAACAAGGCCATCCTGCACTTTGACAGCCTTCTTTTCTCATACTTCAATACTTCGCCCCAATCCTTTCATACACTTTATCAAATTCAGGCACTTCAAGCCCGTTGAATGACCTGAATATTTCGGGCCCCTTGGACAAATTATCATAATTAGAATGATGAAGTTGTGCTGAAGATACTTATTTTATATAATGAAGAAAATTTTAGCTAAAATTATCAGATTAATTGCACCTAAGGCCCATTATATTATAGACCGTAGGTTAAAACTTCGACCTACTCTTTTATTTTTTTGATAAATACTTTATATCACGCTCTACCATTATCTTTATTAGATCCTTAAACGCGGTTTCAGGCTTCCAGCCCAATTGTTTTTGGGCTTTAGAATAATCAGCGAGATAGTTTTCTGATTCCAGGGGCCTGAAGAATTGTGGACTTGCTTTGACTAGGACTTTCCCATCCTGTGAAATTCCCTTTTCATTAACTCCTTCGCCTTCCCATTTTATAATTATATTTATAACTTTGAAAGCTTCCTCAACGAACCCCCTAACTGTATGTTGCTCGCCAGAGCCTATTACAAAATCATCCGGTTTATCCTTACCAAGCATCAACTGCATGCTTTCACATAATCCTTGGCATAGTCCCAGTCTTTCCTAGCAAGATTCCCAAGGGTAATAGGCTCATTCGATCCATGGTAAATTCTAGCCACACCTAGTGTTATCTTCCTCGTTACGAACTCAGGCCCCCTTACCTCTGATTCATGATTAAAAAGTATACCATTTGCTACAAAGATATCGTATGCCTCCCTATAATCAACTGCAGTCCAGTACGCCGCCAGCTTGGCAATTGCATATGGTGATTTAGGAATAAATGGCGTTTTTTCATTCTGAGGTGCAGTGCTAGGCTTTCCAAACAGTTCAGAAGTGGCGGCATTGTACATCCTAGTTCCTTTACTGCTATCCTTTAAAACATTTAAAATATGTAATGTTCCTTTTATATTGACATCGTACGTAAAAGATGGGTTTTCAAAGCTCAAAGCCACGAAGGATTGAGATGCAAGGTGATAAAGTTCATCTGGCTTTACCTGCTTTACTACATTTTGCACAAATAATGAATCAGTTATATCACCCCAAAAGATATAAATTTGTTTCTTAAGTTCCGGTTCACTTTCAAGATTTCCAAGCGTCATGTCCGACTTCCTCCTTGCTATACCATACACATCGTACTTTTTGGATAGCAGTAATTTTGTTAAAAATATCCATCTTGACCTGTTATTTCAGTTATTAAGGCTTCACAATTCTATCATGTCAACCTTGCATTATTAAATTTATCTTTTGTAATACTCAGTTACACGACCTTACGGGCATAGATTAGCTCCGCTGGGTAGCGTGTGCCCCTCCGGCTGGCTACGCCATCACGATGAACCTGTTGTAGATCGATGCCTTCATAGCTGGCCATCTCCCTGGCCATGTTCACGAACTTCGGAGATACGTACTCCCCGAAGATGCGCTTGATGCACAAAAATACGCCTCAACCCTCCACCCGAACCTATGTATGTTGCTCCACGCCTTTGGGCTGTACATCTGCTGCTCCATCAGCGCCCTCCTCCTCACCTGAGATCCCCTGGCCTTCGGGACCGAATTACTCCTTATCCTGATGACAGGCTTTATGTGCCTTTCATCAAAAAAGTTGAAGCTCGCCCTTGAATCGTACACCGCATCCCCGAGAACCCATGACGCTCTCGCTTGCCCTGTTGGCCAGCCTCCTTCCGTCACCCACCTTCTCGGATGAGATGTACATGGATACGGCCTGCTTCGTTTTGATGTCCACCGTGAAGTGGATCTTCAGGTATCCCCTCTTCACCTTCCACACATGTCTTATTTATCCAGTCATCAGTATTGTGCACATTGATCCCCGAGCCGTCCACGGCTATGGTCAGTAGATCAAAACTTTATGTAGGATGGCAAGCTAGTAATCATCGTTATGGTAAACAACCTAACTGCCATCCTACGTCAAATGTTGGGAAGTACCTTTTATATGTTAAGGAGAGGCTCAATGAAGCGCTAGGCATACGTGCAAAGGATAGTGATTCCGTCATCAGGGTTCTCATGATAGCGTCCATGACGAACTACTATGTCGAGGGCATGGCCTCCTTACTTGGGCTGTGCGGCCAGACTATCAGGAACAACCTTAAGGACCCCGATGCGCTTCTTAACCTGAACGATGACACAGTTAAGGACATGAAGAAGATGGGTACACTGAAGGGGCGACTCACGGTTGCCGTGGACTGGCACGACATAATGTACTACGGGGACTCTCACGCGGAGGGCGTCATTGGCACAAAATCAAAGAAGGAAACAAACTGGGCTTACCAGTACGGAAGCGTTGTGGTCGGTAGGGAAAGGCTGACACTTGCAATGACGCCCATAGGAAATGGGGAATCAAGGGCACAAAATCTCAAACGGTTGCTGGCGTTTGAGCTGGGCATAAAGGTTAAGATGCTGTTGTTGGATGCTGGCTACTTTTCGGCAGATGTAATCAACCACCTGCAGTCACTCGGCCTGAAGTTAATGATGAGGATGCCAGACATAGGCATTGCTAATGCAGGTGATGACTTTATGTACACAACCAGGGGGCATAAGATGAGCAAGGATGAACAGGCCAGATTCAGGGTAGTAGCACTTAACGACTTGAACAGGTTTGGACTGGCGGAGCTCTTCATGTTTGCTACAAACACAAACCTGAAGCCAAGGAAGCTGTTCAGGAGCAGATTGGGCATAGAGACATCTTACAGGATGATCAACAAGTTCCTGGCTAGCGTCAAAGCTGTATGCAGTGAGAAAGCTGTACTTCTACCTGACAGTGCTCCTATATGTGGGTCAAGCTGAATCGCTTTGAAGACAGGGTCATAATGGATGTCCTGAAGCAGGGCGTAATTCTGTCTCAATATTATGGGTCATACCTGATATGGCAGAAGGTGACAGCCATGAGATGGACAAATTTTGATCTACTGTACCCAGCGCGGGCTTCCTTGTGACTTCTAGGTGATAACGCTATCTGATATATAGCTGTTCATAAGTTTCTTAACTATTACATATACAAATCCTGAAAATTGATAAATCCAGGCAACTATTGCTGTGTACACAAAGATGTGCGGTATTATGGCAAGCTGAAGGAGGCCCGTAGCTCTTATCAACATCAGGGTGCTTACTGCGTACATACCAATTGGAAATACTGCCCCCCAAAATTGTGGGTCATAGCTTAGGAATTTAACTCCTCCACGCGTATGTCTCCACACTCCTATGATTATAAGTATAGGTATCCACCACGAGCCAAAACCCCAGATCATCAATGTTGTTCCAGAGATAAAAGTGTACAGATGGCCCATCAGCTCCTGGTTTACTGCAGATAGATGAGTATTTTCATATATTAGCAAAAGAGATCCAGCTAAGGTTGTTATGGCAGTAGCCCCCATATTTATCCAATAAGGGCCAGTAGCGTCTTGAGGGTCTAGTTTAAAGAACAGAAGCCTGTAGCTTATCATCGTTATAATCACTATATACATTATCCAGCCTATAAAGTACATTATTATCCCAACTGTGTAGGCATAGGGATAGTTTGGGCTGAGCCTTGCACCCAAAACTGAAACAGATTCAGTAGACACTATAGCCACAAGCCATGTTCCGTTTATTCCTTTTTCAAGTGCGGGTTTCTCTTTTCCTATCATCAGGTAGGTAAAAACAGAGTATTGGAATGCAAACCATAAGCAGATACCAAACAAAAATAGGGTATAAGAAACTGAAAAGTTATGCATAATTAGAATCAGCTGCACTGCTAAGGTATTGTTTGCAGCTATAAGTGTAAAAAAGCCCGGAGCCCTGCTGTGGTCCTTTAAATCTTTAACGTAATCAGATGGGAAAAGCATAAGCCTTAGAAGTGTAAATACCCATAACATTGCATAGGCAGCTATGTTTATGTACAAGAGTGGTATCGACACGTAAGGCATATTGTAGAAGTAGGCTGCTATGGAAACTATCCCTGTTGCCATAACCATAGCGAAGTATGAGGGCATCAGATTTGAGGTTTCATATTTTAGCTTGACCCAGAAGCTATCCAACTATGTTTACCCCTTCTTAGATGTGCTCCTGTAGACTATGTTTTTTCTCCACATGTATGGCAGTGGAAAGCTGAATATGTGCACTAACCTAGTAAATGGCAGGACAGCGAAAAAGAGAAGCCCAAGCAGTGTATGCAGCTGATAGGTAAATGGGGCACTTGTAATTACAGCAACATCAGGCCTAAACAGTATGAGGCTCCTGACGTAGACACCTATTGTTAAACGATAATCATAAGGCCCAACAAGCAAAGTGTAGCCCAGTGTATTGAGCATTCCGCTAACCATTATAATCAGTAGAAATATTAGGGTGAAGTAATCATCCACTCCGCTTGTAGCTTTAACCCTTTTGTCCATAAGCCTTCTTGCTAGCAGAATTACCAGTCCAAGCACAGCAATGACGCCTGCTATTGACCCACCATAAAATGATATTATATGGTAGCTGCTGAAGCTAACTCCCAGGCTATTGTAAAATGAAACAGGTATTAAAATGCCCATTATATGCCCTATTATAATAAACATGAAAGCCCAATGAAACATCATGCTTCCCCACATTAGCATTCTTCTTTCCAGTATCTGGCTGGACTTAGATGTCCAGCCCCATGGATCCCTATCATACCTCCATATCAATCCAACTACAAAGATTGTCATGGCCACGTAAGGGTATATCACCCAAAGCAAGAGTTGGGATTCAGCAACCAAGCCTAGATTTCGCCCCTTATAGTTTCTTCAATTACCTTTAATACCTTTGAATAGGGGGACCTGGCTTTTTCCAAATTCATCGCAAGTTCAGCTATCTGCTTTGAATACCTTTTAAGGGCAAGGTTGGCATCCTCATCTCTTGCCACTGATAAAAACTTCAAAAATGTTGGCAGGTAATCAGGTAGCTCTTTTTCATTGAATATAATCCCTGATTTAGTGTAGAGGTACTTTAGCGTTATGAGCTCACTTCCCCTCTCCATTCTGGTGCCAAATGAAGCATAAGTTAGGTAAAGGCTGTAATCCTTTGAAAAATCAAAAGTTCTCACATAGCTTTCCTGAAGATCAATGGGGTCTGAAACGATTAGATAATCGATAAAATCCATAAGTGGTCTGCTAACTTGCTCCGGCAGACCTATCCCCTGAACTTTCAGTTCATTCAGGGATGAAAGCAGCGATGAATTAGGGTAAAGGAGAAGCCTTGAGCAGATGTATAGAATCCTCTTCTTAGATTGATCCAATATACATTTACACCCTCAAATCTTTCCGCTCATTGCATCACTATCTGCGCTGGAGCCTGGATAGTGACCTTTGCTAGCTTTCCCCTTAAATGCAAGGTACTTTGCATATTCCTCCCTTTCGTAGAACGGCAGGCCTACCATACCCTGATCTGTATAAAGGTCTCTGGCTAGCTCTTTGTGGGAATTTGGTATCACAAACCTTTCTTCGTACTTTGCAATAGACAACAGCCGGAAGGCCTCCTTTATTTCCTGCTCAGTCATGCCACTTCCTTTTATTAAGTCCCATTCTGGCTGAACGCCCACACTGATAGCCCTCATGTAGATGCGAATTGCTGCTAGCTTCTTCAATACAGCCCTGACAGGCTGTTCATCTCCCGCAGTTAGCAGATTTGCAAGATATTTTATGGGAATTCTAAGCTTATCAATCGATGGAAAGATATCTGCTTCACTACCTGTCATTTGAATAACCTTATCTGCTATTGGACTTATGGGTGGTATGTACCAAACCATGGGCAAAGTCCTGTACTCTGGGTGCAGGGGCAAGGCTAGCTTCCATTCCACAATTAGCTTATAAATTGGGGAACGCCTGGCATATTCTATCCACTCCTCAGGTATGCCATTCCTTATTGCTTCCTTTCTTATGCCTTCATCCAATGGGTTCAGGAAGATGGACAGCTGTGATGAAAGCAGTTCCCTATCTCCCTTTACTGAGGCTGCCTGTTTAACCCTGTCTGCGTCGTAAAGTATAAGGCCTATGTACCTTATTCTGCCCACGCACGTCTCCGAACAAATAGTTGGTAAGCCAGCTTCGATTCTCGGATAGCAAAAGGTGCACTTTTCAGCCTTATGGGTCTTCCAGTTGAAGTAAACCTTTTTGTATGGGCAACCTGAAATACAGAACCTCCATCCCCTGCATGCCTCCTGATCAACAAGCACGATCCCATCTTCCTCTCTCTTGTAAATGGCACCTGATGGACATGATGCCACGCATGAGGGATTGAGGCAATGTTCGCATATTCTGGGCAGGTAGAACATGAATGTGTCTTCATATTCAAGCCTTAGATTTTCTTCCAGCCCCATAAGGTTAACATCGAGAGGGGCGCTAACGTTGCTTCCAGCAAGGTCATCTTCCCAGTTTGGCCCCCAGTTTAATTTTGATCCAATACCTGTTATGGATGATATTGGCTTTGCAACAGGCTGATGAGTGCCCTGCGGAGCTGAGGTTAGCTGCTCGTAATTGTATGTCCAGGGCTCATAGTAGTCGTCGATGGTTGGTAGAACTGGATTAAAGAATATCTTGAGCATCCTCATAAGTTTGCCGCCCTGTTTTAACTTGAGCTTCCCATTTTTGAGCTCCCAGCCACCTTTATTCTTAATTTGGTCCTCCCATCCCCGCGGATAGCCCTGCCCGGGCTTTGTTTCAACATCATTGAACCACATGTATTCAGCTCCAGGCCTGTTTGTCCATGTATCCTTGCAGGTAACTGAACAGGTGTGACAACCTATACACTTGTCAAGATTCATAACCATGCAAATTTGAGCCTTAATATTCATGCCAATTTACCTCTTTCATTTTTCTTATGTAAACAAATGTGTCCCTCTGATTGCCAACTGGCCCCCAGTAATTGATGGCCCAGCTAAGCTGGGCATAGCCTCCTATCATGTGTGTGGGCTTAACCCTTATCTGAGTTACGCTGTTATGTATCCCTCCGCTTTCATTTGTTATTGGTGAATCAGGCACGTTTATTGTCCTATCCTGTGCATGGTAGGAGAACGCAGCGCCCCTGGGTATCCTATGACTTACAACAGCTCTTGCCACCATCACTCCATTCCTGTTTAGCACTTCAACCCAATCATTATCAGCAATCCCCACTTCTAATGCATCATGGTTATTTAACCAGACTGTCGGGCCGCCCCTAAATAGGTTCAGCATTCGCAGGTTGTCAGAAAATGTCGTGTGTATTGACCACTTACTGTGAGGGGTTATCCACCTTGCCTTCAACATCTTTCCAGTAACCCCTCCAGGCATCTCCCCGTCCAGGAAGGGTTCAGGCATCAGAGGAGGCCTGTAAATTGGCAGGCTTTCACCAAATTCCCTGACAAGCTGGTGATCCAGGTAGAAGTGTTGCCTGCCTGTAAGTGTCCTCCAGGGGACTTTTCTTTCGACATTAACTGCAAAGGCCGTGTACTGCCTTCCGCCAGCTTCTATCCCGCTCCAGACTGGCGTTGTCAGGACCCTTCTGGGCTGCCTCACTAAATCATCAAACCTTATCCTCATTCCACTCTCACCCACAACAAGGTCTTGCAGTTTCATGCCAGTCTTCTTTTCAAGGGCTTTCCATCCTTTCATTGCTATTGAGCCGTTGGTAGCTCCTGAAATGGCCATCATTGCCTCTGCAACCTTCACATCAACACTAATATCAGGGCAACCTTTAACTGCACCTTCTCCCAGCTCCTTTCTTAGAATATCGTATTCCTCAACTGGATTGAAGTTTACGCCCTTTGCCCCCATGCCCAGCTGAACAATCAATGGACCAAGAGAGATCATTTTACTGTATATTTTAGTGTAGTCCCTTTCAACAAGCTTAAGGCTCTGGGTGTTCTTACCAGGCTGGGGCATTTCCTTGGTTTCCCACCATTCGCTTATCCTTCCCCTTGGCTGCGCAATCTCATCAGGGCTGTCATGCATCAGGGGAATTGCCACAATATCTGTAACTGGCTGAGACAGATGAGTTAAAGCCATTTCTGAAAATACCTTGGCAATTTCCGTAAACGTTTTCCAATCACTCTTTGATTCCCATGCTGGGTCTATCGCTCGATTAAATGGGTGAATAAATGGATGGAGGTCTGTTGTGCTTATATCGTATTTTTCATACCAAGTTGCTGCAGGAAGCACTATGTCAGAATAAAGTGCTGTGCCATCCATTCTGAAGTTAATGTCAATAAGCAGGTCAAGCTTTCCCTGAGGAGCTTCTCTCACTGTAACCATGTCAGGCTTGACAATCAACTCTTTGCCCATGACAGCGTTCTTTGTTCCCAGCAGGTGCTTGAGGAAGTACTCATGGCCCTTTCCACTGGCTGACAGTAGATTTGCTCTCCATACAAAAAGGACCCTTGGGAAGTTATAAGGCTCATCAGGATCTTCAATTGCAAATTTCATTTCCCGTTTTGCCAACTTACCTGCTATATAGCTGATTACCTGCTGCTCACCCTTAGCTCCACTATTTACAGCTTCTTTTACAAGATCTATAGAATTCCTGTCAAATTGGGGATATGACGGTAGCCAGCCAAGCTTAACTGCTAGAACGTTATAGTCTGCAAAATGAAAGGAGCCATATTTGCCTGCAAGAGGTGAGGATATGCCCTTCGCTGTCTGGCATTCATATCTCCACTGATCAGTTGCAAAGTAAAAGAAAGAAGTTCCATTATGAAGCCTAGCAGGCCTGGACCAGTCGCTAGCAAACGCTATGGCAGAGAACCCTTCAAGAGGCCTGATCTTCTCCTGACCAACATAGTGAGCCCAACCTCCTCCGTTAACCCCTTGGCAACCTGTAAGTAATACAAGGGAAAGAATTGCCCTGTATATCTGGTCATTATGGAACCAATGATTTATGCCATTGCCCATTATTATCATCGATTTACCTTTGGTTAGCTCAGCGTTATCAGCAAATTCTTTTGCTATTTGAATGGCAGTTTTCCTGTTGACTCCTGTAATTGCTTCCTGCCAGGCTGGTGTGTAGGGCTTGGGGTCGTCATAGTCAGCTGGATAGTCACCTTTTAGCCCCCTAGATATCCCGATAGATGAAATTAAGAGGTCAAAGACAGTAGTTACAAGATACTCTTTGCCACCTGACTTGATCACTTTTGCAGGAACTTCTCTTTTAATCAGCTTACCTCCTGAGCTTTCCTCAAAGTATGGAAAGGCAACTGTCAAAATTTTGTCTTCATTTCCAAGCAGTGTAAGCATCGGTTTGATTTGTTTGCCGTCTAAAAGAAGGTCGAGATTCCATCTGCCATCATCACTCCACCTGAACCCTATGCTGCCATTTGGAATTACAGCCTTTCCTGTAAGCCTGTCAAACAGTACAGTCTTCCATTCAGAATTCTGAACCGTTAACCCAAGGTCGGAAGCCGTGAGGAAGTTTGCAGGGACATATATATCTTCATTGGTTAACTTTTCAAGAATGACCAAAAATGGTAGGTCAGTATATGTGGAGGCGTATTCTTCAAAGTATTTAACCTGCCTTTCGATATAAAATTCTTTTAATATGACATGG
Source organism: Nitrososphaeria archaeon (assembly GCA_029775955.1). Lineage (GTDB taxonomy): Archaea > Thermoproteota > Nitrososphaeria > Conexivisphaerales > UBA164 > KM4347-05. The sequence continues at coordinate 28,157 of JARVJW010000035.1, forward strand.
GTCATTGCCAAGGCAAGAGCTCCATCTGTTCCAGGTGTGACAGGAAGCCATACATCGCCAAACTTCACGCTGTCTGTATAATCAGGGCTAACTGCTACAACCTTTGTGCCCCTATATCTTGCTTCCACCATAAAGTGCGCGTCTGGGGTTCTTGTTATAGGCACGTTTGAACCCCACATTATTATGTATGAAGAATTGTACCAGTCTGCGCTTTCAGGCACATCAGTCTGCTCTCCCCATATTTGAGGAGATGCAGAAGGGAGGTCAGCATACCAATCGTAAAAGCTTATTATGCTCCCTCCTAGCAGTGATATGAACCTGGAACCTGAAGCATAGCTTACCATGGACATGGCTGGTATTGGAGTAAATCCAAATATCCTATCTGGTCCGTATTTTTGAATAGTGTAAATCAAAGAAGCTGATATTAACCTGTAAACATCTTCTGCATCAGCTCTCACAAATCCACCGAGACCCCTCTGTGATTTGTACGTATTTGATTTAGTAGAATCTTCAATAATGCTTTTCCATGCTTTAACTTCATCACCCTTATTTTCTTCAAGGGCTTCTTTCCAGAGCTTCCATAGGGCTCCCCTCACATATGGATACTTAATTCTGAGAGGGCTATATACATACCAGGAAAATGAAGCTCCCCTGGGACATCCTCTCGGCTCATATTCTGGCAGTGACGGACCATTGGTGGGATAATCAGTCTGCTGTGTTTCCCAGGTTATTATTCCATCCTTTACATATATCTGCCAACTGCAGGAACCTGTGCAGTTTACGCCATGCGTTGACCTTATAATCTTATCGTGCTGCCACCTTGACCTGTATGCTTCTTCCCAAAGCCTATCCCATGGCATTGTAGAGCTCCATCCTTCGTTAAATTCTTGGCTTCTCCCAAAAAACTGGGAGATTTTACGCAGCGGAGATGTGGTCATTTTATTTAACTATTTATTAAAATTGCAACAATATTAACCTTTTGTATCAGCTGCTTTGTTGCATTAATTGATTATTCCCGGCCAATGAACAAATTAATTAAGGCACGTGTCCCTTTGTCCAGCTTACCCTCGTGCCACCGCGATGCGCCTCCACAACATTATATGTGAACACCTTGGCTATTATTTCATTGAATATTCCTGCATCAAGCACTGATGATACGTACTCTCCTAGCTTTAACGAAGAGAACACCGCTTCCACCTGCCACCTCTGTCCGCATCTATGCTTACATGCAGTTGGATCATTGAGGAACTCCCTAACCACCTTTGACCTAACCCTTCGATTTTCCAGTGGAGTTGGGCTTTATTACAGGCTCTGCGCCCATGGCCTGCACTGAAGTTATCCCTGGAGTCATAGGCCGAATCACCGAACACCTTATTCACTTTGCCAACAGTATCCATTGCACTAAGCTTGCTGAACTCCTTCCCGTCAGCCGTATGTTCATCTGTTACCTCCACGCCGGTTATGAGGTGATTAGCTATATCACATGAAATGTGCAGCTTTACCCATCCCCTCCTCACGGCCCACTTCTGCCTGATCCATTCACCCCTATTGAATATCTTGATGCCTGATGAGTCAACTGCTATGTCAACAGGATTATCCTTGTCATATTTGACTCCAAGCGGAACCTTCAGCCCCTTCTGCCTTCTGC
>JARVJW010000093.1 GCA_029775955.1 Nitrososphaeria archaeon
TAAGCTCTAGACGATTTCAGAAGGCTGAGCTGTCGCTAAAGGTGTTACTGTACAGCAAGTTTCAGTCCATGTAGGGAAGGAAGGAACTCGCCTGCTGGACCCGTCCTACGGAGAGGAATTGCATTAACAGGAGTTGAGCTACAAGCTACTCGCTTTTGCTTTGTTGCATATATCAAAAAATAGTTAATTTGTTAATAATTCCAAATTTAAATTAAAGAAATTATTTATTTTAAATCGGCAATTTATCCTAATTTTTAAATAATTAGCACAACTTTTAATTAATGCAACAAAGCACTCGTTTTCATCCCCTTGCCAAGTCAAGGAGACTTCCCGCTCGCTGAGTTAATTTTCCCAATTTTTCAATAATCAAGCCCAACTTGTGCAAAACAGAATTGGCACAGATACCTGAAAGGAGCGCTTCATGCAGATGCACATGCACTCCAGCCACATACAGGGCACGTGGCGCAGCCCTCCTTAAATTCCAATTTGGCACCACATACAGGGCATTTATCAATTATTTGCGTTCCCTGGGCCTCAACAAGAATTTCATGTTTTGTAAGATTATCTTCGTTCTGTTTTTTTGGAGCACTTAAAACCTGAACCTTCAGGGATTTATCCCTGTACACAGTTATATCTTTTACTCCCAAATTGTGAGCTAATATAAATATATTTCTTACATCTTCAGGCGTAACATTCGAAGGCATGTTAATTGTCTTTGAAACTGAACTGTCAACCCATTTCTGTATTGAGGCCAGCGCCTTCACATGGTCTTCAGGGTCTATTTCCATGGAAGTAACAAATACCTTTCTGATTTCATGGGGTATATATTTGAGCTGGTCAAGAGTGCCATTTTTAGCAACGATGTCCTTTAGGAGCTCTGAGCTATAAAGTCCATACTTTTGCATAACGCGCTCAAATGCAGCATCAGTGTAATAAAATGACCCGACAGTTACATTTTTTTCATAAACAAGCGCAAACACTGGCTCTATGCCGCTGCTTACTCCAGCGATCATCGATATGCTGCCCGTGGGGGCAAATACAAGGTTAAATCCATGCCTGGTGCCATACTTCCTGATATCGTCTGCAAGCTTATCCCATGCAAAGTGCCAGGATCCTTTATCATAAAAACCTTCAAATGGCAATTCCCCCTGTGCGTATTTGCTTTTGCTGTAAAGCGGAAACGGCCCGCGCTCTCTGGCCAGCTCAACGGACTCCACCTTTGACCAGTATTGGAAAAATTCCGTAAGTTGTTCCATAAAATCCCTGGCCTTCTGGTCATTATAAGGCATGCCCAGCTCGAAAAGCAAGTCAGCCAGCCCCATTATCCCCAACCCTATCTTTCTTGATAATTTTGTTGATTCTTCTATTTGCCCAAGCGGGTACTTATTTATATCTATTACATTATCCAGCAATCTAGTTGCAATCATAACTGTTTCCTTTAGCCCATCCCAATCATATTTGACGCTTCCATCATCACCTTCTCTTACAAACGCCCAGACGTTTATGCTTCCAAGATTGCATGATTCATTTGGATAAAGTGCCGTTTCGCCGCAGGGATTTGTAGCCATTATGGGTCCAAGGACGTCTATCAAAGGGTTGTGCTTGTTCATATTGTCAAAGTATATTATGCCCGGTTCAGCGCTCTCCCACGCCTGATATGATATCATGTCTAAAACGTGAACAGGGTCAACATAATCTACAACCCTTTTATTTCTTGGATTAATAAGTGGGTATTTTTCTCCTTTTTTATAAGCCTCCCAAAATTCTGGAAACATTAATACAGAAATGTTAAAGTTGTGAAACATCGCATTTCCTTTTTTAGCTGTAATAAATTTCATAATGTCTGGATGATTCACGTTAAGTATGCCCATATTTGCCCCCCTTCTCACTCCACCCTGCTTCACCACCTCTGTCATGTAATCAAAAAGTCCCATAAATGAAATTGGCCCACTGGCTACGCCGCCAGTTGATTTTACAAAATCTCCAGTCGGCCTAAGTTTGCTGAAATTATACCCGACGCCACCTCCAGCTTGAAATATCATGGCAGCGTTTTTCAAAGTATTCATTATGCTGTCAAGGGAGTCTTCAATATCAAGCACAAAACATGCACTTCCCATACCATAGTAAGAGCCGAAATTAACTAGAGCTGGCGTATTTGGCATGAACTTTCTGTTAACCATTAAGGAGTAATATGTATCAATATAATCTTCAACGTTTTTCATTCCACTTACCAAGCTAATCAGTTCAGACCATGAAACTTTCACCAACCCCTGAGAATTCATTTTATCGTACAGTTCCTTTAACGCTCTAATATGGAAAACATTTAACTCGTACTTACCTATCTTTACAGTAACCCCTTCATCTAAGGGCTCATATTCGAAAGGCATGCCACCATCTTTCCGAAACACCATCTTATCATATAATATATCTGGTAGTGCAACGTGTATTGCAACTCTTGTGAACAATTGCTTGGGGGTCTCTATAGGTTTACCACTTTCATCCTTTTTTAGATATCGTGACGCTAGGACCCTTAACGCATTAATGTCAAACGCTTTATCAACTTCATCTATTATTTCCTTGTTAAGTATCTTTTTCTTTTCTTCCCTGATTTCAGCCCTTTTTTCCCTATATACTATATATGCCTTTGCAATTATGGCCTGATTTTTTTCTATGAGCTTCTTTTCTACGATGTCCTGGATATCCTCAACTTTAGGAATGCCTTCCATATTTTTTAATTCTTCAACTACCAGGTCTGCAATACTTTGTGCTATGGTTTTGTCATTTATTCCAACTGCATTTTGAGCTTTCCATATAGCCTCAATTATTTTATTCTTATCGAAAGGCATTATGCGGCCATCCCTTTTTACAACTTTATCAAGAACCAAATATCGTCATCCAGTACCACTATGGGATCAGTGATAAAATATAGGTTTTTGTAAAATTTGTTTGACCAATTTTCGAACTACATATTAAAATTTGTCCTTTTAAACAGTGGGGGCATGAATTTGCATGACCTATAATTACGCACAACGCCTGAAAACTGCCCGTAACCTGCTTGAGAGGGCTGACATAGCTGAGGACGACAGGAAAAACATAGAGCGATTTGTCAGCCACCTGGAGGCAATGGGCGTCAGCGCCGGGCACAGGGCTAAATATATGTTTCAGCTGAAGACCTTCGCAACTATAATACACCTCACTGGGGCAAGCAGGGAAGACATAGAAAGGCTGGTGAACGAGCTCAGGAAGCGCGACTACACGCCCTTGACCTTCCTTGATTACATGACAATAATTAAGCGGTTTGTCAAATTCTTGAAGTACGGCAACGTGGACGTGGACACACCATTCCCGGACGAAGTCAAATGGTTGAAAGCGTCGATAAAGGCGAACCAGAGGAAGCAGCCAGAGTTCCTGACCCCGCACGAAGTGGAAACAATGATCGCAACAACCACAAACGTGAGAAACAAAGCCATGCTTGCCGTCGGCTTCGAAGCCGGACTGCGCGCTTCAGAGCTGCTGAATATGAATGTGGGGGATGTGTCATTCGACGAGCTCGGCGCAAGGATCAAAGTGAGAGGCAAGACGGGGGAAAGGGTTGTGAGGCTTATTTCGTCCGTGCCGTTGCTTACAAGGTGGCTTGAGGAGCGCCCGGGTGGTTCAAATCCTTCCGACCCCCTCTGGACTTCCATGGCGTCAAACAAAATGGGGAAAA
>JARVJW010000073.1 GCA_029775955.1 Nitrososphaeria archaeon
CTGTTGATAATGTACCAGATAAATCACAAAGCTTAAATTTTGAGGTAAACCAGCTTCACTGGGTGACTTATTTGTTTCAGATTTTGACGGTAGAAGATGTAATAAGAATTTCGCCTAAAGAGTTTGGAAACAGTATAGATGTTGTTGCAATCAAAGAATTAAAGGAAAAATATGAAAGCACTGTTTCGTCGGATTATGGTTACCTCATTAAGGTTCTGAGTGTAAATGTTGAAAAGATGGGGAAAATAATACAGGGAGATGGGGCCACCTATCACAGGGCCCTGTTTGACGCTTTATCGTTTTACCCTCAAATTGGGGAAATAATGGAGGGGGAAGTTGTAGAAATAACCGATTTTGGGGCTTTTGTAAAAATAGGCCCTGCAGATGCTCTGTTGCATATAAGTCAGGTAATGGATGATTATGTATCAGTTGACCTCAAGGGCGGTGCGATAGTTGGCCAAAATACAAAAAGGCAGCTAAAGGTGGGAGATATGGTAAGGGCGAAGATAATAGCTGTAAGCATAGGAAAGGGAATGAGTATGGGAAAAATAGGCATAACTTGCAGGCAGCCATTTTTGGGGTCTCTAGAGTGGATCAAAGAAGATATAAAGAAATCCACAATTTCACAACAACAGGAGACAAAGTAAAATGCCAACGGAAAAGGCATGCAGAAAGTGCAGGGCAATAACCCGCGAAAGCAAGTGCCCTGTATGCGGTTCAGATGATTTAAGCGTAAATTGGTCTGGAATGATTATAATATTGGACGTTGAAAATTCAGAAGTTGCAAAAATGATTGGAGCAAAGGTACCAGGAAGGTATGCCATAAATGTCATATAAAATAAATGAAAAACTGAGGGATGAACTGAAGCTACCTCTAGGAGATCTTATAAAGGACGTCGATTTTAGCTCAAAGATAAAAGAGCTAAATGGCAAGGTAGTAATTTCAGTTGGGGATAGGACTACTGAAAGGTTGGAGGAAATGGGTGTGAACCCTAAAGTGGAAATTGTTGACGGGATGGAGCAAAGAAAAAGCCGAGCCTTACCCGCCAAAGATACTGATATAAAAATTGTTGTAAAAAATCCACAGGGTTCAATAACAGCCAGTTCAATAGATGCTATAAAGTGTGCAATAAGAATTGAGAGAAGAACCAGAATAATAGTTGAAGGCGAGGAGGATCTGCTGGCAATCCCGTGCATAATTCATTCGAAAAGCGGATGGATTATAGCATACGGCCAGCCAAATGAAGGAATGGTAATAGTTAAGGTAGAAGATGGTATAAAACGCGTTGCGAGGTCCTATTTAAAGCGCATGAGACAATGAGCGCACTTGAAGATCTCAGGCGAAAAATAGTTTTATGCAAAAAGTGCGATTTAGGATCAATAGGCAGCCGTGTAGTTCCAGGGGAGGGTTCGGTATATCCTCAAATAATGATTGTAGGTGAGGCGCCAGGTGTTAATGAAGAAAAAGTTGGTAGGCCTTTTGTTGGTCGCGGTGGTAAACTCCTGAGAAATTCCCTGGAAAAATTTGGGATAAGAAATGTTTACATCACCAATGTTGTTAAACATAGGCCGCCAAAGAACAGGAAACCAAAAAAGGAAGAGATTAGCGCGTGTTCAGCATTCCTGGAATTCGAGATAAATGCAATTAAGCCCCGCGTGATTTTGGCCCTTGGTAGGACTGCAAGTGAGTACTTTGGGGTCAAGTCTAGGTTATCTGAGGCAAACGGGAAAGTGTTTATAGTGAATGGCATAAAAGTTATTGCTTGCTATCATCCTGCAGCAGTTCTTAGAAATGTAAATTTGAGAGATGAATTTAATAGGGCAATAAAACAGGCAAAAAGTTTCATTTAGGGATGATCCCGCCATACCAGACCATATGCGTTTCTAATTAATGTTTCAAGTGATCTATCAAGTTTTATGTTGCGCCGTACAAGGGCCCTTCTGATATGTTCAATGATAAGTTCTATATTGCCTTTCCGGTTAAAGAAAGTAAATGGTTTTACATTTTTATTTACAATGCCTTGAACATAGGCTCCTGCGCCAACCAATTTCCCGGCCATTATTGATGTGTTGATCGAAAGCCTGGAAAAATCACCCAAAAAGGCTCCAACTTTTATTTCCCCTGTATAAAATGTTGAATTGCCTAGCTTTACTTTAACTACGCCATACGTATTTTTCAAATTGCTGGTTGTAGAACCGGCTCCTACGTTCACATATGTTCCAAGATAAGAATCGCCAAAAAATCCATAGTGAGCCTTGTTTGTTAAGCTATCTACTATTGACCTTTCTAGCTCACCGCTAACTCTGCATCCATTGCCTATAAATGAACTTGATATAATAGCTGGACCAATTATACTGCCAGAAGATATGTAAGCTGGACCAATTATTTTACTGAATGCTTCAACTTGGGAATTTTTTTCAATTATAATTGGGCCCTTACTGTCGTCAATTATTGTGTAGCTTTCCAGTTTACCCTCAATTCTGCTTTTAGTGTACGGAGGGTCATTTATGGATTTTACAAGTTCCCACGGGCCTTGCAGCAAGTAACCTTGGACAGGAATTTTTTCAGATCCTTTTTTTGATCCTTTTATTGCCACTAACCTAGTGCCTTCATAGGCAGAATTTCCATCTTTTAATTCAACCAATTTATCAAGAAGTTCAGGTTTTAGCGTTGAATTTATTACTAAATCGAAATCTTCCGTTTCATAACCATATTTTTCCTTGAACCTATCTGGCAACAGGTAACCTGCTGGATCACCTAGTTTTTCCCTGTACCATTCAATTAATTTCCTGTATCTGTATATTAGTTCAAATGAAGGCCTAGTAAGTGAAAACGGTAACATCCGGTTTGGAAATTCTTCCTCAAAAATCGCATACCTCACGGTATTTCACCCAGAGAGCTAACTTCAGCCTTTACGGCATCAAGGTACTTTTTTTTGCTTCCTACATCAATAAAATTCTTGGCTTCATAAGCTACTATTTTTTCTCCTCCCTTCAGGGCACTATTCACAGCTGTATTCATTCCATATCTCCGCCCTTCAGGTATATATGAAAGAAATTTTGGGTCAAATATAAAAGCGCCTGTGGCTATTGTTACATTTATTGAAGGTTTCTCCTTCCATTCTATTATGCTGTTCTTAGATAGCACTATTTGTCCATATGGAATTTTGCTTACAAGGTTAAATGTGAATATTGTTCCTAATGCATTGCTTTTAAGATGCGCGCTGATGGCATCCCTAAAATTTGCCTCTATTATTGAATCCGAGTATGAAACAAAAAACGGCTCTTTTTCACCAGTTGTCACGTACTTTAACTGCCCTGCCGTCCCAAGTGGTGATTTGCTTTCCACATATTTGACTCTTATTCCTTTGTAGCTGTTACCAATCGAAGCCTGGTACATCCAGCCTCTTGAGCTTAAAGCAATAACAATTTCTTCAAAATTTGCATCAACCAACCTGTCAAGTATGTGCTCTATAATTGTTTTTTGCCCAAGCATCAGAAGCGGTTTGGGAGTTGTAAAAGTAAATGGAAATAACCTGGACCCTAAACCCCCTGCTAATATATAGGCTTTCATTATTCATATTATGGAAGAGCAAGTTAAAAACATTTAACTCAGCGAGCGGGAAGTCCCCTTGACTTGGATAAAAGCGAGCAAAAGTATTTATTAATCATACAGCTATAATAGGATAAGTAATGTGTTAAAAAAG
>JARVJW010000123.1 GCA_029775955.1 Nitrososphaeria archaeon
TTCACCCCTATTGAATATCTTGATGCCTGATGAGTCAACTGCTATGTCAACAGGATTATCCTTGTCATATTCCAAGCGGAACCTTCAGCCCCTTCTGCCTTCTGCAGATCTGGGTATAGGATGGTATCCTGGCTCCCCATATTCCACCAAGCATCTCGGTCTGCCTGTATGGAAGTCCAAAGTACTCCTTTACGGCCAGTATGATAAGCATCAGTGCATCAGAGTAGGCATAGGGCTTTCCCCTCTTTCCTTCATTCATCCTCTTCAGCTGCTCAGCTTGGTTAATCAGGAGGTCAGCATTAACAAATATATCAAAGGGCTCGTTGACACGCTTTTCATTATACTCATCCCTATCTGCCAAGGTGGGTCAATGTAAATTTATGGCGTTAATAATTAAAATAGTAATATCAAATAAATTCGATCGTTTGATACAATTAATGCAACAAAGCACATTCAGCTATATGAAATATGATTAATGATTTCTAACTTAAATCAGAGAAATTATTTACAATAAATTTTGCAATAATCTAAATAAGCTTTTAATTTATATGACAATATATTTAGATTTTTGAAAGTGAATTTTCTAGGTCTGATATTATGTCTTCCACATCTTCCAAGCCCACCGAGAGCCTCAGTAGTGAATCCGTTATGCCCAATTTTTCCCTGTCACTTTTATTTATGGAAGATGATGCAGACAGAACAGGATAGGTCATTATGCTTTCAGTACCTCCTAGGCTTGGGGAAGGCTTTATGAGCTTCAGAGATTTTAAAACACTAATTGCTTCATTTCTACCGCCCTTAACCTTGAAGCTTACAACGCCACCGAACCCCCTAAACATGCGTTTCGCGATGCTATAATAGCTGTTATTCGGCAAACCAGGATACATCACGTCAGTAATTTTGCTACTTGAAGCAAGGTACTTTGCAACTTTTAAAGCGTTTGCCTGATGCCTTTCCATCCTTATGCCAAGCGTTTTTACTCCTCTTAATGCCATATACGCACTGAAGGGATTAAGTATAGTGCCTAGCATTCTTCTCCATTCCCAAATATCAAGAATGATTTTCCTGTTGCCTGACACAGAACCTCCTATGAGGTCATTATGACCAGACAGGTATTTTGTAAGGCTCTCAAGTGACAGGTCTGCACCATTTTTAATGGGTTTAAAGTTATAAGGGCTAAGGAATGTGTTATCAACAATTAGCTTTATGCCTGATTTTCCTGTTTTTTCAGAAACCTGATTTATATCAATGACTTTAAGTGTGGGATTGGTCATAACTTCTATAAAAACCATTACAGTTTCTCGATCTATTTTTGATATTATATCATCTGCAGATGGATATGCTTTCTTGACATGCACCCCAAATTTTACTAAATCTTCAGCCAGCTTTATGGAAGTTCCATAAGCTTCAGAAGTTATTATAATGTTATTGCCGGCCCTCAGACCATGTAAATAAATTGATGATATGCTTGCCATACCACTATTAAAACAGAGAGTATCTTCAGATCCTTCAAGCTTACTTAGTACCCTTTCGAGCGCTATGACTGTCGGATTTTCTTCTCTAGAATATTTTAAGTCAACCCCTCTATCACTTTTCTTTGCTGTACCACGTTGCTCAAATATAGAAGAAAGAAATATTGGGGGAACAAAGGTGCCAGTAACTTTGTCAAAGTATTCGTGACCATGAATTAAATCTGTATCGTCCAACTTTAACACTATTCTGTAAATAAATATAAAAACCCTTTTGAATATTCCTATAAAGAATTATTTACTACTTTTCCAAAAATAGCTTAAGCTGCTGCTGACAGTTCCTGCAGAGCATCGGATTTTTTCCATCAACCTGTTTGAGCTCTGCTGCATAGCTCATTATGCATTCGCTGGTGCTGCAATGCCCAAGTCCCAGAAAATGGCCGAAAAGATGAGCGGCCTCCTTCATTATTCTTTCCCTTGCAAGCTTTACGTCAGATACAAGCCTGTGTTCAGAAAGCACCGCGATTCTAAGCTTGGGGTCCGCAATACCAAATATCCTTATTCCCTTTTCATCTTTAATATCATCATATATAACGTATAATGAATAGTACGTGTCATGACTTTTTTCACCAGAAAGTGTTTTTAAAATTCCCTCCACACTTAGCCCTTTATCTACATTTACCTGAACTATGGGATTGGTTATAATGTTCAACCCGTAAATTGAAGCAGCCGCTCGGTAGCTTTCAACATATGTTGTATAATATCCGTTAATGCCCATTAATCCTACATTCAGCTTATTATTCAATCAATTATATCTCCGTTCTTAGGGCATATAGCTTTTATGCCAATTCCTGCTAGCTCTTGCGACATGGATGCACATGAATCTCCATCACCATGAACCAAAATTACCGTTGGTGAACCCTTTATCTTCCTGAACATTTCAAACAATTGAGATCTTCCAGAATGTGAGGAAAGTTCAAACTGCAACACTCTTGCTTTTACACTAGTTAGCTTGCCGTCCAGTATAACTTCACCCTCATCAACTAGTGACCTTCCAGGCGTGCCCTCAACCTGATATGATACTATTGCTATCCCATTTTTTGGATCTGAGGATATCTTCTTGCTATAAAAAACTGAAGCTCCACCAACAAGCATTCCTGCAGGAGATATTATGCTGGCGTGCTTCTTAATGACCTTTCTCCTTTCAGCCCAGCCGTTGATGTGCTTCACCGCCTTCAGGGCTTTCTTAAGCCCCTCAGAATCCTTTATAAATTCAGGGTTATTGAGTAAAATGTCATTTATGGTGAGAGCCATGCCGTCCATGTATACATCGTGTTTGAAATTATTATAATAGTAAATCTCTGCAACCTCTTGAGCCCTTCCTACGGCAAATGAGGGAATCAGCACAGTGCCACCACTTTCAATAATCTCATTTGAAAATTCAATTAACCTCTTCTCCTCCTTCTCCCTATCTTCGTGATCCCTAGTAGCATAAGTGCACTCTGATATTACATAATCAACTTCAGGAAGATCATACGATGCTGGTTCAAGCAACCTGGATGATATATGATTTATATCCCCTGTGTAAAGCACTTTCTTACTGCCTTTTATATAGATCATTGCACTTCCAGGTATGTGGCCAGCATTCAGGAAAGTTACTTTAAGGCCATTGATACTAAATTCTTCATTGTATTTTTTTGGGTTGCTCATTTTAATCAGATTCTTAACTTCCGTTGACGTGAAAGGCAACCTTTCACCGCTGATCTTAAGTAGGTCATTAAGAAGAACCTCACTAATCTCAATGGTCGGCTTTGTAGCATAGTTAGGCATTCCCTTTTCCACATAAAGGGAAGGCTCATAACCTATATGATCAAGGTGAGCGTGAGTTGTTATCAGTGCATTGATATCCTTCGGCCTAACGTGCATAGGATGAACCATGTTCTTACCTGGATTAAGCCCATAATCTAAAAGCAAGGTTGTATCATCATCCTTCACCAAAAAACCCGAATTGCCAACTGTACCCGCGGCACCAAGTATCTTTATTTGCATTTTTAACTTCTACCGAATTATGGTTTGGTATTTTATGCACCCTTTTTAATCTATCGGTTCTTTTACTTTGTTGCATTATTTGATTATTCCCAGCTAATGAGCAAATTAATTAAGGTAAGTGTCCCCAGCTTACCCGAGCCTTGTGCCACAGCGATGCACCTCCACAACATTATATGTGAACA
>JARVJW010000047.1 GCA_029775955.1 Nitrososphaeria archaeon
GGTTATAAGAAATTATAACCTTTCAGAAACGGTTCTAAGCACAAAGAGCAAGGGTACCGTGTCCACAGCTTTTAGAAAAATTGGGATTGATTCCATAAACCATGCCCAGATGCTTAGGCTTATACAAGCCGAGCTTTCTAAGAAAAAAGTTCTTAACTTTCCAGATGATGAATTACTTTATATGATAAAAAACTTAACTGATATAACAAATCAGTTAAACATGATAATCAATAAATTGAAAGATATAAAAGGAGTTGATAGGGATACTACGTTGAACAAACTTTAATTATATGAAGATTACGCTCTTCAGATATACTTGAAAATTTATAAATTATATCAGCTTTATGATAATAAAATAAAAATTGTACTGTAATTGATGGAAAGCATAATAAATGATGAAAAGGAACATTCAGAACTGGTGCAATCAATACAAAAAGATTGAAATGATAGGCCATGCTAATAGGAAATGCTCAGTTACCATGTATCTTTTGTGCCAAATACTCTGACATCACCCTAAAACGTGAGATCCTGCTTTATAGGCAGTGCCACTTTCATACGCTCATACATTTGAAGTTACATTTCATTTTTTGGTAGTTTATTAGGTGTGAATTCCCATGTGCATACACTAATGTTTGCTTTCTCTATTAAAAATGTTTTTCAATTTATCCACATCGCAAGCTCAGTAGTCCTTAGGCGTAATTAAGCTAATATCAAAAAATAGCAGTTTTTATTATAAAATTGATATAATTTATTGTTTATATTTGAATGGTTTTAATTATAATGCCTTTTTTCAAAAATTTTATCGTTAATAATTATGCCTAAGGTCTAGTAGCTATGATTCTTGTAACAATTATAATAAAATGCTTTAAACAAAATTATGAGTTATTAAAAAGCAGTATTTGCTGTAGACAAGATGCTGGGCATTGCCAAGAGGAGTGATGACAGAATTGAAAACTATGCACCGGTTCACAATCTATTCAACTTTGATAGGTAACCATGCAAGAATAGCGTCTTACACCCGTATTTTGGTTAAAGGTTAAATATACATTAATATATAATAATAGTGCAATGACAAAACTTTATGACCTTTCTCAACCTTTGAATGCAGATTTTCCAGCTTGGCCACTATATCCGCCTTTTGAGGTAAAATTCATCAAGAGGAAGTCGGAGCATGGCGTAAACGCGCAATACATAATGTCATCAAACCACATTGGAACCCACCTTGACGCACCAAGGCATTTTGTAACTCATGGAAAGACAATTGACCAGATTCCGCTCGAACAGCTTTATGGTACTGGAGTAGTAGTAGATGTTTCAGAAGCAGGGGAACTTGGGTTAATAACTCCGCAAATGATTGAGTCAAAAATAGAGGTTAGGGAGAGGGATATATTAGTGCTCTACACGGGTTGGACAAAATACGCATGGTATCAACCAACTGCAGATGAGGAAAAGTACACACTACTTCATCCAGGCATGGTGAGGGACATGGTTGAATGGATGAAAAAGAAGAAAATAAAGTGGTTTGGCACAGATACTCCCTCGCCAGACCATCCAATGAACCTGCCTCTGGGCAGATTTCTACCAAGAGTGAATGAGAGAGTTAGGAAGCTTTCAGAAGAGAAATTTGGAGGACCAGAAGCAATTAAGAAAATTTTCCCGGAAGAGGATTATCAACTCATGCATAATGCGCTTTTCCCCTACGATATAGTGCACGTAGAACATCTTGGTGGACAGATCGTAGAGCTGCTTAATGGAAGGAAGGCGTTAAGGACGACTTTGGGCGCTTTCCCATGGCTTTTCAAGGGCGGAGAAGCTGCATTCTGCAGGGCTGTAGCCTTTGTGGAAGAATAAATAATTTATTTTTTTTCAAATTTGTTCGAACCTATATCCTGTTATGGGCTTACCATCTGATATTCTCAGGTTGCCAATTTTTGCCACTAAGCTCATTCCAACCCTTGGTTCACTCGTTATTATCTGCCCAAATGCCCTTACTCCGGATGGGAATTCCACTATTCCAAGTACCAGAGGCGACCTGTCAATTCCCTTGGGTGTGACCCATAAAACAGTGTAAGTTACAATGCTGCATTTATCCCCAAGGTCATATTCTTCAAATGCTCTCCCACCACATTTTGGGCAAACCGCCTTGTTTATGGTGTAAACGCTTCCACATGAACTGCACCTTATTCCCTTCACTTTATTTACGCCCTCCTGAATACAAACGAAACTGCATTTGACCCAAACCCTCCAAGATTTACGGTAAGCCCTAATTTGGCCCCTTCAACCTGCCTGCCAAACGCCTCTCCTCTGAGCTGCCAGTATATCTCCACAATCTGTGCAATCCCAGATGCCCCTACAGGATGACCCCTTGCCTTATGCCCACCTGAAGTGTTTATTGGTATCTTTCCACCAATGGAAGTGTCGCCCCTTTCAAGGGCCAGATGGCCTTCACCTTTTTTGAAGAACCCTACATCCTCGCTTTCAGCTATTTCTAGTATTGTAAAGGCATCGTGCAGCTCTGCCACATCAATATCCTGAGGCGTTACGCCAGCCATCTCCATAGCCCTTTGGGATGCCACCCTTACTGCCCGGAGCTCTGTGGGATCTTCCCTTTCGTGAACGGCTAACCTGTCAGTTGCTTCACCATAACCTTCAATGATAACTGGCTTATCTGTGTACTGCTTGGCTGTTTCCAGATCAGCAACTACCAGGGCCGCTCCACCATCTGAAATTGGTGCAGCATCATACAGCCTTATCGGATCCGCAACGAACGGGTTGTTTGTGGCCGCATCCTTCCCAAACAGGTAATCAAGCGTTATTTTCTTTTTAAGGTGTGCATAAGGATTTTTTAGCGCATTATCATGATTCTTGACAGCTACCATGCCCATGTGTTCAGGCTTGACGCCGTATTTGTTCATGTACAGTCTGGCAAACATACCAGCAAGGGAGGGCATTGTTGCACCGCTAGGATATTCAGCATACGGGTGAGACATACTTGATATATAATCTGTTACCACATCGGTGCTTGCAACCCTCATCTTTTCCACGCCAGTAACAAGCGCTATGTTTGATTCCCCAGAAGAAACTGACAGGTAGGCATACCTGAGCGCGGAAGCACCTGCTGGGCCATTTTCTATTCTTTCAGCAGGTATCCCGTAAACCCCTAGGGCATCGGAAAGGGCTGTTCCAAGAGAAGTTTGCTTTGATAGCGCATCGCCAAGCATGTTGGAAACAAATATTGCACCAACTCCCTTTAGGTCAATTTTGCTTAAATCCATTGCTGCAAGTGAAGGCTCAACCATCAATTTAAGCAGGTCCATTTCGGGCAGATTGCCAAACCTTGTCATAGAAGCACCAATTAAAGCTACTTTTCTACCAATCATCGCTTATGATAGTATTGCCCAGATATATTATAGTTTCTAACTCGACTAATAGAAGTCGAGGCGGTAAATTACGCGTACAAAACTGTCTGGAAGATACTGGGGAGCATGTTTGATACGGCAAGCCTTACAAGATGAACCACAAGAGGCATGATGATGTTGAAGATATTTTAAAAAATTCGACGGCACGCTTTAAAAGGTCAGACAGAAATAAAGCCCACAATAGTAGATGAGAACTCTCTTCGCTCTGACCCCTACAGGAGTCATAAACACGCCTGTTGTACAGTAAAGGTGAGGGGTTCTGAATTAAGTATG
>JARVJW010000140.1 GCA_029775955.1 Nitrososphaeria archaeon
TTTTTATCAGGTATTGTTTCATCTGTGATGACAATACAATCAGCTCCCTTTCTTCGAATTTATCGCCAACCTTTACCTTTTTGTCTTTATAAGAAACAGAATCTGTTATGCCTTTTGATATTATGTAAACCACTTCCCTTCAAGAAAGAGCCTTTGAAGTGCGTCAAATCTTTGCTTTGATGTTTTGCTTTTATCAAATTTTATTTCATATACTTTTGCAGTCTGACCTTTCCGCTTGTCTCCCTGCCTTTCTCCCGTATCCTGCTGTTCCTTTCCGCACTAACCATATTATTTACCTTGATCTTCAATATACTTTTTTAACACATAAGTGTTACTTTATAGCTGTATGATTATAAATACTTTTGCTCGATTTCATCCCCTTGCCAAGTCAAGGGGACTTCCCGCTCGCTGAGTTAAAGTATTGTGTAAGTAATGATTAAAGCTCTCAAAGTGCGATTGTATCTAAATGAACAGCAGAAGGTTTTATTGAAAAAGCACTTTGGGGCATGTAGATGAATATACAATCACTTCCTTAAGGTCATAACAAAATACTATATAGATAGGAAAAGAGGGCTGAATGCGTTTTACACAGTAAAGATGCTCACAGCTTTGAAGAAGGATGCAACATGGCTGAATGAAATCAATTCGCAGAGCCTGCAGCACTCCCTGGTGAAATTTGATCAGTCTTTCAAATCTTTCTTCAAACATAACACCGACTACCCTAAATTTCAATCAAAAACCAGTACGTTATCGTACCATCAGGGATTTAAGATCAATGAAAATAGGCTTGTTATCCCAAAATTCCCTGATGGGATAAAATGCAGAGATTACCAGAGAAGATAAAGCAGATAATTGTAACAAAGTATGTTGACCGCTATTATGCATTCATACAGTATGAAAACGGCAAGGCCATTGAAAGGAAACCATCGGAATAGACATGGGCATCAAACATTTTGCAACTATATTGGATGAATTACAAATAGGCCCCTTAAATACCTTAAAAAAAGGAAAGGAGATTAAAAAGAGAACAGAGAAGGCATCAAGAAAAAGGAAAGGCTCGATGAACAGAAAGAAACGGGTAGTGAGGGTGAAGAAAATATATCAGCAGATAAGAGATGCAAGAACTGATTTCAACCATAATGTGTTATAGCTAAGCACTGTGGTTGTTGAGGATTTGAATATCAAATGAATGTAGAGGAATCACAGACTTGATCGAGATAGGCAGGTTCGATTCGTCATCTAAGATATGCTTTAGATGTGGAAACGTGAAGCACTGTCTGAAGCTCTCTGAAAGAATATATAATTGTGATATGTGGTATTACAATGGACAGGGGTTTGAACACTGCTATGAACATAAAGGATATTGGTATAGTAGGGAGGGGCACTACCGAATTTGCGCCTATTGAAAGTGCTACGGTGAACTCTCAAAAGGAGGTCTACGAGTTGTCACTCTATGAATCAGGAATCTCTGATCATGATATAGAGGGTGTCAGTTTTCACAATACTCGCTTAAAGTAGGTTATTTGCTTGCATAATCATGCTAAATTATGCTTTTTCAAGCATCCTACTGAATGTCCACACAGCTGTATTTATAATTTCATTTAATCTTGTTTGGGTTCTATAATTTTTTATAACAATTTGTTGAATAACTCCTTCTTTTATCTCAATTTCAAATTTAAATGATTCTTCAGGATCTATTTTGCTCCCCTCTACTTCTTCTTGGTCTTTTTTTTTCATTCCTTCTAATATTTTATTAATGTAAAATGACTTAAACGGCGGAATTTCTGCGTTCAAACCTAGCTCAGGCAACGGCTTAATTACAACGCTATCCTTTTTAATATAGGCATCAGCAAAATGCAACCCATCTTTAGGTCGCTTTAATTGCCTTATTTCTATTTCTTCCTCCTTCTGACCTTCTATTGGCATCTGCACAGCCTTTACAAAACTTTCTTTTTTTAACAATTCATCGATTAATGATAGTATCTCAGAATATAAGTGCTCCTGGTCCTTTAGCTCTTCAAGTTTTGTCTCGATCTGAGTCTTTAACTCAGCCAAGCGCTGCAACTCCTCAGTGTTCACACTTGTTTTGGATAAAATGCTAATATTAAATCTTGCGTTGTCTCTTTTTCTATTGATAACTCAACAACTGACATACTTTCTACCCTAAAGGGTTCTAAGGTCTCTATCATTCTTGAAGTTGCCTCTTTTGGGGTATCAGTGCTCCCCTTGCATGCAATTGGCCTATGCTTCCCATTAAAGGTGGACGCAATGCTATGTTGAATGAAGTGTTTGCATCAGCGTGGTCAATGTGTCCGCACGATGCGCACACGAATTTCTTTCCTTCCCTTGTCCCTACGCTTCCGCCCGAGAGCACTCTTACGATGTGTTTCTCAGTTCAACATAGGCAAGTGGAATGTCTCTCATTTTCGCCTTATGTTGAAGCTTTAATTGTATATAAACATATCACAATTCATCCGCATCACAAGCTCAGTGGCTTTCTTGCTCAAACATTTTTATACTGTTAAAGCCTTAATATTTAATATTTTAGGCTACATTCGGTTGATTGTTATAAAGGCTTAGAATATTCTACAGATAACATTATCACAGATCAGCGGGAAGTACTTTGATGCACTAATGCTTATCATACTGGCCGTAAAGGAGTACTTTGGACTTAAGGCAGACCGAGATGCTTGGTGGAATATAGGGAGCCAGGATACCATCTTATACCCAGATCTGCAGGAGGCAGAAGGGGCTGAAGGTTCCGTTTGGAGTATGACAAGGATAATCCTGTTGACATAGCAGTTGACTCATCAAGATATTCAATAGGGGTGAATGGATCAGGCAGAAGTGAGGAGGGGATGGGTAAAGCTGCACATTTCATGTGAATCACTTCAGCATAGAGGTAACAGATGAACATACGGCTGACGGGAAGGAGTTCAGCAAGCTTGTTAACGGTGCAATGGATACTGTTGGCAAAGTGAATAAGGTGTTTGGTGATTCGGCCTATGACTCCAGGGATAACTTCAGTGCAGCCATGGGCGCAGAGCCTGTAATAAAGCCCAAGATCAACTTCACTGGAAAATCTAAGGGTTAGGTCAAAGGTAGTTAGGGAGTTCCTCAATGATCCAACTGCATGGAAGCATAGATACGGACAGATGTGGAAGCGGTGTTCGTTAATGTTAAAAGAATACGTGCCATCAGTGTTTGATGCAGGAACATTCAATGAAATAATAGCCAAGGTGTTCACATATAATGTTGTGGAGGCGCATCACGGTGGCACGAGGGTAAGCTGGACAAAGGGACACGTGCCTTAATTAATTTGTTCATTGGCTTGCTTTGTTGCATATATCAAAAAATAGTTAATTTGTTAATAGTTCCAAATTTAAATTAAAGAAATTATTTATTTTAAATTGGCAATTTATCTGCTGTGTTGAACAAATATTTAAGTGACCTGTAGCTCCAGGAGCTTTTTTTCCTTCCTGCTAGGAATAACTTTCCACAGGACCACAATTGCGCCCCTTTTTCTCAGGTAAGAGACAACCTTTCCCCGATCCTCCTCTCTTATCATTGAACACGCCCTTGGAATAACATATGTTCCTGATCTTGTCAAGCCTTCCTTGATCTGTATC
>JARVJW010000196.1 GCA_029775955.1 Nitrososphaeria archaeon
ATGCATGAATTGTGGCACAGTGCAGCATCTGAACCTATCAGATAGAATGGCAGTATGCCCTTCATGCCATTCAGTATTTGATAGGGATGTAGGTGCTGCAAATAAGCAAGAAGGGCTTTGCCTAGGGAACCTAGGCGATACGCTCGCAGAGGATTATGCCTCTAGCATGCTCGAATACATAAAGCGCATGTGAAAGCAAGCATTGCCGTTGAAGCTCCAAACAAGCGGGCGTGGCCCCGTCCGCAAGGGCGGGGTAGTTCACTGTAACGCCTTGTACAGCTGTTGGCAGGTAAATAATTGGGCTCCAATTGGAAAATCAGGTTAATATTTAAATAAAAACAGTGTGTGATTGGCATTATGGAAATAGAATACAGAAGGGCAGCAGACAAAACGTTCAACCAAATATGCGGCAAAGTAAAACCTGTTGTAGAAAAAAATGGGTTTGTAGTTGTAGCGGAAATAGATTCCTCTGGGATAATGAGGAGCAGGGGATTTAAATATCCAGATTTCAGAATATATGATATTTGCAATGCTTCATACGCAAACAGGCTTTTGAGCGCTTCAAAGCTGTTTGAGACAATAATTCCATGTCATCTGATAGTTAGGGATGCCGGCGGAAAAACCGAAGTTGCTGCAGGAATTCCCACGCCAATAATTAGTGCCCTAAATCTGGGCCCTGACGTTGTGGCAACTGTAAATGAAGTTATAAAGATATTGAAAGTGATAGTTGACAACATTGTTATTTGAAAGCCTTCATGACCGTCGGTTACAAAATAAAATTTGTGCATTATGACAGAAACATTTATGCTTTAATAGCCTAAAACATTATTAAAAAATCCAAAATTTATCCTCACTATAACATCGTTATGAGCTTAAGTTCAGGCACATTTAATTCCTCAACCTTTACGTAGTACAGCGGACCGGGAGGCCTTATGGTTCGGAGGAAAATGTGGTTTTCTGTTTCCTCTAACCGCCTTTCCCTTATGGCATATTTGCTGATAATTTTTAGCCCAGCATATGAATCATATGCAAATAGGATCATGCCGGACCCAGAGGCAGTATTATGTTCAATAAGCTTTTTTATATAAAATTCATAAGCTGACTGATTGGCAACTGCCTCGTGTTCCCACACTATAGTGTCAGCTAACAACATCGTCCTATCATACGATTCAATCAACTTACAATCATCTGCAAGCTTGCTACTTGACTCTATCATAATGAAGTCGTTTTTACCTGACATTTTTTCCAGGCTGTCTTTTAATTTAAGGGCGCTCTCATCAGGCCTTGCCATAAAAATCAGGTTGCGTCCCTGATTCAAGTAATCAACGGCAAGCCATAACCTGTAGATTCTGGAAAACGGTACACTTATTGATTTGTCAATAACATATACGAAAAGTTCCGGTTCGTTCATTATGCTTTTTTTTACCGAAAGGCCTTTCCCAGGGTTTAACCTTTTTTTGTGTTAAATTATCAAGGTCAAGGAAATATGAAGCGTTAAGAATTTGTAAACCGTCATAAAACGTATAATAATAGGGATATGGGCTTGCTGGATAATCCCTGTCCTTAAGCACTGTGATCTTTCTTGCACTCAGACCCAGCAATTTTACTGACTCCAGTTTTATATAGGAATCTGCTACGAACTTAATCACATTTGAAAGGTTGCTGGTGCCTTCATTGATAAGCACCAGGGAACCGTTCCTTATTTTTACAGATTCATATATAAGCTGAAGCAGTGTCCTTTCAGGTTTTTGTTCACCCTCTTCCCAAAGGAATGCGTCAACTGAATCAAGAATCACAATTTTTCCTTCGTCCATTGAATTTATAATTTCTGAAAACACATTCTTGGAACCGCTAAGCATGTGCAAAACTTCTAGGTTTTCAGGTTGTCTGTGCATTACTCTTTTAGCTTTATCAATAAGTGAGTTCTCTGGTTCGTTATAAGATATATACTTGACCTTCCCCGAATTTATGGTTGAAGCAAGTGCGAGCGATGTTTTTCCAATGCCAGGCTCGCCTTCCAAAACCGATACGTACCCCTTGGTAGGGAGTATTTGAAAAGGGGTCCTGAAGCTTTGCATTGATGTATATTCTTTAGTTAAGATATTAAACTTTTTTGCCAGCCTGTTTTATCTTTATGCACTATAATTTGGTAATTCACTGATTTTTGTCAGTGTGTAGGCCTTCAATGCATCAATTTTTCCTTAATCATATGACAATTGAGCAGGTACAGAATAGCGTGGGCTCAATGAGGCTTCGACAAGGGAAGGATTAGGATTATGGAACTTCTCGCAGATGATGATTTATTACGAAAATGGTTATGGAATTTGCTCCACAACAGCGTTGTACATTTAACTGTGATGCGCATGCAAAATTTGGTGCCATTAATTATGCTGTTATGGGGAAATTGTATAAAAAGGCTATTGTTTCCATGCGTTTAGCGATTGCATACATAAATAACCGATTAACCAGTTTTCTGGGGCCTTGGCGGCAAATAGACCTTGTTGCTCAGTATTATGTTACTTGGTATTAGCACCTTGGTGCCGTCGTCCTTGGTTATTTCCGTGAACAGTATTCCAACGTCATTGACATTTCCTGTATCACCTAGTATGGTGACGTAATCGTTTATTTTATATGGTCTTGCGATCAGCAGGAAGAGGCCTGCAATTGCCTGACCAAGCACCTGCTGAGTGCCAAAGCCTATAACTATGCCGAGGAATCCGCCGACTGAAACACCAGCCAGGCCTCCGCCAACCTCTCCTGCAATTATCGTTATCAGCGCACCGATGCCTATCATCATAAATACATTGTGAAATGCCCTGGCAATGTCGTGCGCGTACCTGAGCCTCATCGAGTAGTAAATTACATCAGTAAAAGCGAAAACTATAAGCATACCAAGAATCAGCGTCAGTGCCACATTTACATAGCCATAATAAGGCTGAAGCCTTATTCCCACGGAGGGGAGGTAGGCAAGGAAAACATATGCAAACAGTGCTGAAAGAATGAACATCATGGCTATCAAAATTATCAGTTTAACTATTGATTTGACATAACTGGTCCTTATTTTAACGGTTTCAGGATTAGATTGTAAAGGCAATAAAAATATTATAAAAACAGTGATATTTAAATAGTATGAAAGGCTATTTTGCATATAGAATTATCAAATTGTCGTCATAATACAGCATTAACCTTTCCTGAACTGGCGTGTAATTTTTCAACTTTAAAGCAACTGGCTTCCTAAAAATAGGTAAATGGTACCACACATTACCTGATGGTGAACTACCCCGCCCTTGCGGACGGGGCCACGCCCGCTTGTTTGGAGCTTCAACGGCAATGCTTGCTTTCACATGCGCTTTATGTATTCGAGCATGCTAGAGGCATAATCCTCTGCGAGCGTATCGCCTAGGTTCCCTAGGCAAAGCCCTTCTTGCTTATTTGCAGCACCTACATCCCTATCAAATACTGAATGGCATGAAGGGCATACTACCATTCTATCTGATAGGTTCAGATGCTGCACTGTGCCACAATTCATGCATGCGCCAGTTGTTTTTATGAACATGCCTACTTCCAAAGGAGTGCTTGCCTTTAGGCAATTGCGGAATCCTCCTATGGA
>JARVJW010000197.1 GCA_029775955.1 Nitrososphaeria archaeon
TAGATCGATAAGCACAAGGCAGATCGGGCATTCTCACAAAGATAGAAATAAAACTCTTGCATAAAAGAAATCATAAGAACGCAATGCACATAATCTCTAGGAGGGTCGTTGAATGTGCAAAATCAAGTGGCATAGACACTATTGTGATAGGTCATAATGATGGCTGGAAACAGTCTGTTAACATGGGCAGAAAAACAACTTGTGCAAATTCCATTAAACACGCTCAGGCAGAGGAAAATGACATTAATGTTTTTGTCATTGGTTAATCACACACAAGCAAGTGTTCCTTTCTCGATAGTGAGAGCACCACGATATATACGTTGGAAGTAGGATATCGAGGGGTCTCTTTCGCTCACGAGAAGGAAAAATAATAAACGCAATGCAACATGATAAGAAAGGGGTTCCTGAAAGCTTTTGCAAATGGGATACAGGGTTACACCCAAGAAGCATCGGATAACTTCTAAAGGTTAACATGGTTGACGGAAATCATAACCTGCATTTGATTACCTTTCACTACTGGCACCATATAAAATTAATATCATGCCTACAAACAAAAGCCCTATTGCCACCCAGCTATCAATCTGATGCGTTCCAATCTGAGGGCCCAGCGCTGGCAATGGTATTAGCATCAGAAATATTATTGCAGAAATTACATCAATGACCACTCCGCTAATAACAAGGTAGCTATTTACATTCATGGAGCTGTCACCAGCAAAGCAACATAAGCAAAAGCATAGAGCAAAATTGTCAATGTCAAAGTTATCGTTGACATCGCCTTCTTTTCATTTCTGGCTGTAATTAACGCTATTATAAAAATGACCAATGAAACAGTTGTAAGGGTTAGTGCTACGTAGAAAAGTGAAGAGAGAAAAGTGGCGTAGTTTCCAAATACTGGTGAGACCATTATATTTAATTGCTCATTATACATCTCAGATATTGGCTTTATTATAAGGGAGTATGCTATTACAAATAGGCCCCCAAATATGTAAATTATGATAGATAAATAATATGTATAAAGGGCTTTGATTTTCATTTCTCGCTCACCAGAAATTCTTTCATCAATATATATATAATTGCTGAAAAAACGATTAGGTTTACGGCAAGTAACAGTAGCCATATCCTTTCATTGTTAAAGTTAACGCCGAAAGAGTAGAACCACATAATTACACTCAGGGCTAACTGCAGACCTATGAGCAATTGAATTTTTCTACTCATGTAAATCCCTCCTAGCATACTTCATAGCGTACACACTTACAGTGG
This sequence comes from Nitrososphaeria archaeon, assembly GCA_029775955.1. GTDB lineage: Archaea > Thermoproteota > Nitrososphaeria > Conexivisphaerales > UBA164 > KM4347-05. The sequence goes on from JARVJW010000197.1 coordinate 1,261, forward strand.
ATACAAACACCATCCCACCAAACATAGCTAACGTAAGCAACCTTGTCTGCGACAATCCTGGTTGGGCATAACCCCACAGTGTCATTGACGCCAAAAATAAAATTACAAATATGCCCATGGCCGTGAACAGTGGCCTGTCAAGCGGGAGGCTGCCCTTATATCTGTCCAAGAACGGGACAAGAAAAGCTATCACAACCAGAATTCCAAGAAATGGCACCCCACCCGTGCTAAGGCCCAACCCTGCCACATCCATCATTTTATATACTGGCATCAGGTACCAGTCTGGGAAAGGAAGAAGGCCGTATTGCGGGACCCCATATGCAGTAAGCAATCCCTGCGGAAATAAAGCTGAAAATACAAGCACTATAGCTATAAATGCAAATGCTAAAAATAATGAGTTTAGCATGCTCACAGGCATTACTGGCACAGGTTTTTCATCTGGAACAGCTTTTTCCACTTGGTGGATGCCTGATTTTTCAAATAAAAAGAAGTGCACAGCAATCAGCACAAATGCAAGGCCAGTTAGCAATATTGCGTGCATGGCAAGAAAATGCTGCCAGGCCTGAGCTGTAGTTGCATTTCCAACCAGTGCTGAAACCAGGAACGATGCCAGAGCTGGAAAAACTCTTCCCACTATGCTTCTCTCTATTAAGGTAATGGTTATGTGAACCGCATCTACGCTTATATAGTACTCTGGAAGTATGTACCCTATTATCGCTATGGAGTATACAACTAAAAAAAGCAACAGGCCAATTATCCACTGTGCCCACCTCCACGCTCCCCTATATGCTCCTACAAAGTAATTCCTGAACATGTGAACAAAAAGTATCAATATTACAGCATATGCCATATAAAGGTGTGCTGTAAGTATTATGCCTCCCAGAGGCACAGTACTGATAATTGATACAGTTGACCCATAGGGATTTCCGGCCTGGTAATAAAAAAGCAGCAGTGGCCCGGTAATAGCTTCGAAAATTATTCCTGCAAGGACAAATAGCCCTGTCCAGTAATCAAAGCGGAGTTGCTTTCTACTTACTGGCTTCAGGGTTATGCTGTATGAACCCTCGGTTTGCTCACCGCTCTCAAGCAGGTCATTCAAGTCGTGCTTTTTTTCCTGGGTCAACAAATATCACCTAGAATGTGCCTGGCCAGGGGCCATTTGAGCTGCTTACAACTATGGTTTCATAAATATTACCATTTACCTTGCTTGCCATGGAAAGCGGCGTTCCCCCATTGTAGAAAGGGAGCACAGTGCCCCCTGAAAGGTTCTCTTTCATAACTTCAGGACCATGCACCTCACCGTTGGGTTCCCAAAGGTGAGTCCTTATTACCGCACTTTTTGGGTTCATTCCCATAGCGTAAATATGATCGTCATCAGGGTCAACATAAAGGGATACCGTTGGTAATGAGTGGTTTGCGGGGCTGGGAGCCGGACCACTGTTATATAGATTATTTGCCCCACCAAGTGGATTGTACTGGCTGCCATGGCACTTGCAATATAGAAGGCCATAGCTGGGCCAGTTGCTATCATTGTAGCCAATCAACTCAGCTTCAAATGGTATATGTCCATGGGGAAAGTACATTAAGAGAGGAACCGTACAACCAAGATGCTGGCATATGCCGCTAAAGGCGATTATATTACCCTCTGGTCCAACGCCCCCAGGGATTGACGTTCCCTTTAACTTCAAGAGTATGTTTGGTTCATCCTGTAATGGGTAATTGAATACAATTATCGGGTAAGTTGTTGAATCTGGAGAAGCTTCTGGTATCTGGCTGGAGGTTATGGGGTTTCCATCCGGGTCAACAAGAACTGCAACCGGATAATCACTCATAACTGGTAAATCTTTTGTAGTTGGAATCAGGTAATTAAATGCTGAAACCCCTCCTAGAGCAAGAGCCCCCATAGACAGGCCTATTGATTTTATTAAATCTCTCCTTTTTTGGTCTATCCGGTCATCCGTATTTTCGTTTTTAGCTGCCAAAGCTTTACCTCACTCCAATGATTAATCCAATTAACAACCTTGCTGGTAAATAAAATATCTGAACAACATTTATACAATGAAAACATGGAAAATTAATCCAAAATAAATTTGATAAATTAACTGTGCCGCATTCAACCATATAGATAGACTTAAAATACATCTTTTAAATTTTACTTGAAAATTTTAGAGAAAAATTGGCCTAGATTAAAACAATTTATAAAAATGTCCTGTAAAAATTATCGTTATTTGGTGATATATATTAAAAAATAAAACATTTATTTGACAATTGTCCTATTACAAGGATATCACTTTTTATTAAAGCTGTGTTTCATGGAGTGAACTAACCCGCCCTTG
>JARVJW010000002.1 GCA_029775955.1 Nitrososphaeria archaeon
TTGAATGATGCCTTTCGCCATCATAGCCATCTAGGAGGTTTGTGTCCCATGATATTGGTTTTTCAACCTTTAGTCCTGCTTCTTTTCTAACGGTTTAGGCTGTCCTGTTTAAGTATGAGTTCGCCTAGATCTAAGCCATTTATCCCAACACCACGCCCTTCTCAAATCTATACTCTCTTCGTAAGGTTTCACTGAAATCCCATTCCTGTAACTGTAAAGCGTTCCCTTAACTCTAACGAATCTTCAGTTCAGGCCTATTTCTTCCTGCTCGCCCACGGATGTATCCTTTCCTCCACGATTCAAGCACAGAATAAGCCTGTTTTATTGCTGAGTCCACGTAATGCTTGGAATAGGCCCACCCTTCAAGATACTTATCTCTAAGCTTTTTTCCAAAAGTCTTATCCTTCATCAGAATTGGTATAAGTCTCTTATCCTTCCTCTTCCATACAATGTTCTTCCATAACTCATCCAGGATAGAGTTTAAGATGCGCATATAATCCTCTATAAGCCCATTTACCTCAAGGTCATATGGTATTGAGTACGCTTTAACCAACAAGCTTCTTGACACCATCAATAACCTCCCCATACCTATGGCTTCTCATTCCATAGAGCCTTCCAGCAAAGTGAGAAACTGTCGTAATTAAGTCTTCAACAAGTTCTCCTTGAGTCTTTTCATCATGGTTTACTACTTCTGTTCCGAAAGTTGTGAACGTTTTCTTTAAAGTTTCAATGCCAAACCTTGTGAGTCTGTCTTCATAAGCGATTATCACTTTAGATATCCTTCTATATTTACCAATATTTAAACTTATCTACATTGAAACTGTAGCCTACGGCAACAGAAAGTCAAGGACCATATTAGGGTTCATGACCTTAAATGCAATGACGTCATCATTGTTCCGATCTCTCAAGGGCAGCTAATATGGCATCACTACTCATAAGAAGGGAGGTGGATCTGCTGGTTATAGCAGCAGGCTGATAATCATCGTACCTGCAAGAATTTATTCAGTTCGCCCATCAGTGCCAGCTTGCCTCCTTCCATGAACTTCTTCAAACGATATATGTTTGGGTTGAGGTTGTACTTCCTGCACGGGTCCGCAAGCGATGTGTTTGTATTCATGAACTATTCGTATCTTTTCCTCCGGAGTCCAATTTCTTCCAGCCATTTAGAATTTCACCTCCCTCTTATAATACATTCTCCATTACTTGGCATGTATAAAGAGCGGGGATCCGCGCCATGTAATACTCCTCAACCTGTACATCGCAGAAATGCTCCAGATGTGGGATCCCGATATGAAAGACCTACTAGGTTAACATTCGAATGCATGAGGATAGGGATATAAATGCTGCCAGAAACATTCTGCTGTAGTTCAGGAACTGGCCAGTGTGGAGTAACAACCTCCCCTGTGAAGGCGATAAGAAGTTCCCATGAAGCAAAAGCCCAGAGGCTTAAGCCGCAGGCAGTTCACTTTAATCTGTTCTAATCGCCTGGGATAGGGCACCCCTAAGCTCACTTTCAAGGTCCTCTTGTGAATAGTTCATATAAGCCCTGATTATAGCATAATCGCTGTGCCCCAACAGCCTCCTGACAACCTCCATATCCTTAGTTTTCTTCATTATATAAGTGGCATAGGAGTGCCTTATAGCATGTGGCCTGTACCTTTTCTTAATCAGTTTCTTTGTTAGAGAATAAACTATATACCTGCCATTTCTCTGAGTAAAATCAAAGGGCCTATCTGATGTCCTGCGCCTTTCCTTAAGCCTTCCCATCATTTCCCAGAAAAAATCTGACGGAACAGGTACTTTCCTCAGGAATTCCCCCTTTTTCTTTTCCTGCCTTATCCTTACCGTTCTGCCCTTAAAATCCAGGTCATCCCATTTCAGATTTATTGCTTCACCAATTCTGCAGCCTGTAAATGCAAGAACAGAAAGGAAAGCTAGGTGCTTTAACTTAACTTTGCCTTCAGATTTTACTATAGAAGTCAAGAGTTCGCTGTAATCTGGAACGTCGTCAAGTCTTAGCTTGTCCATAATTTAAAGTGTAAATTCATAAATAAAAAGCATTACTGTCAGTCATTTCATGTTAAGCGAAAAATGCGGTCATACAGCATATTTTATAAGGAGAATGGCTGAAAAGAGTGCCAAAAGTGAAGAACCAAGTGCAAAAGCGCCAATGCCAGCCTGAAGTTCACCCACAAACGCCAACGCCACAATTGAAGGACTCAGCCCACCCATTACCCTCCCAGTAAGGAAGGCAAAATTGGAACCTGTCCCCCTCAGCCTGATTGGGTAGAGCTCGCTCATCATGATGCCAACAAATGCAAAGTAACCTGTCCCAACGTACAGCAAGACGGCTTGAACAATGCCTATTCCAAATATCATGGCTACTATTGAAGCAAAAATTCCAACTGCTGCAAAAACCATTATGGACTTTATCCTCCTAACCTTATCTGAGACGTAACCGGCAATCACAAATGAAATAAACCCAACTGCATCAAGCGCCAGTAGGTTGCCTGACCTCAGTACAGACGGCATCAAGGTAGCAATCGGAATTGTGTACATGAACGAAGCTGCTACAATCAAAGTTCCCAAGGCAGTAACCGGAAGAAGCTTCCCCATGAAGATTTCCTTCAATTTATGCTTTTCAGATTTCCCCTTTACTGTTTCCGGGACAATCAATATACCTGCAACTGAAAGGATCATGCTTATGGTGCCTACAGCTACCATGTAAGTCCTCCAGTACCCTATAAACAAAAGGGTTAGCACGTCAAGCATCATACCCACAAAATATAGTCCCTGAATTGCTCCTCCCACGACCCCTCTTGACCCCTTGAGCAACTCAACAATTACCGCATAGCTTATCCCATTTTCTGCATTTGCACCGAATCCAACCATTAACCAGCACACATAAAGCTCATCAATTGACCTGACCTGTGATACAAGGACTGTTGCAGATGAAAATATTATTACTGAAAGCAAAAGTGCAGGCTTCCTTCCACTTATATCTGCAAACCTTCCCAGGGCTGCGCCGCCCAATGCACCCCCAAGGAACGACAGAGTTATGGCCACAGAAACAATTCCAAGCGTAACGTGAAATCCTATAGAAATGGATTGCATAACATAGACCAGGGAAAAAACAGAGTAAGCAGACATCAGAAAAGCTATAGTAACCCCGACGATAGCAGCACCACTTTTTCCCCCATTCAATATCATATATGCGTCCCCATAATCAAATAGTGAACTACCCCGCCCTTGCGGACGGGGCTTCTGCCACGCCCGCTTGTTTGGAGCTTCTCGCTTCAACGGCAATGCTTGCTTTCACATGTGGAATACGCTTTATGTATTCGAGCATGCTACTTGTAGAGGCATAATCCTCTGCGAGCGTCTCGCCTAGGTTCCCTAGGCAAAGCCCTTCTTGCTTTATCTTATTTGCAGCACCTACATCCCTATCAAATACTGAATGGCATGAAGGGCATACTACCATTCTATCCGATAGGTTCAGATGCTGCACTGTGCCACAATTCATGCATACGCCAGTTGTTCTTATGAACCTGCCTACTTCCAAAGGAGTGCTTGCCTTT
>JARVJW010000162.1 GCA_029775955.1 Nitrososphaeria archaeon
TCTGGAGCAGGTTTTTGATGTACCATAAGCCAGTCTTATACCCATTCCATGCAGACTTATATCCTACAGAGCTTTATATAATCGTGTTTGCTATTCTGCTTTTTGTCCTAGCTATTTTTCCCTTGAAGTTTCTTAAATCCTCGAAAACATTTGTCCTATCTGATAACTGTTTTGCAAGTTTATGCAAAATGTTATTGACCCTGTTCTTCTCCCTTGAACTGTATTTCTTAAGGAACTTCTTTCTGGTTTTTTCTGGAAGCCTCTGGATAATTCTTCTCTTCAGCTCATATGTTCTGTGTATAGTATAAATTTCCTTCAAATTTATTGAATGATGCCTTTCGCCATCATAGCCATCTAGGAGGTTTGTGTCCCATGCTATTGGTTTTTCAACCTTTAGTCCTGCTTCTTTTCTAACGGTTTAGGCTGTATGAGTTCGCCTAAGCCATTTATCCCAGCACCACGTCCTCAAATCTATACTCTCTTCGTAAGGTTTCACTGAAATCCCATTCCTGTAACTGTAAAGCGTTCCCTTAACTCTAACGAATCTTCAGTTCAGGCCTATTTTTTACTGCTCGCCCACGAATGTATCCTTTCCTCCACGATTCAAGCACGGAATAAGCCTGTTTTATTACTGAGTCCACGTAATGCTTGGAATAGGCCCACCCTTCAAGATACTAAGCCTTTTTCCAAAAGCCTTATCCTTCCTCTTCCATAACTCATCCAAGATAGAGTTTGCACATGTAATCCTCTATAAGCCCATTTACCTCAAGGTCATGTGGTATTGAGTATGCTTTAACCAACAAGCTTCTTGACACCATCAATAACCTCCCCATACCTATGGCTTCTCATTCCATAGAGCCTTCCAGCAAAGTGAGAAACTGTCGTAATTAAGTCTTCAACAAGTTCTCCTTGAGTCTTTTCATCATGGTTTACTATTTTTGTTCCGAAAGTTGTGAACGTTTTCTTTCTTTAAAGTTTCAATACCAAACCCTGCAAGCCTGTCTTCATAAGCGATTATCACTTTAGATATTCTTCTATATTTACCAATATTTAAATTTATCTACATTGAAACTGTAGTACACGGCGTCTATCATAAAGTCACATTTATCTTTCAGGTGAGATACAAGGCAGAATAAAATGGCATTAATGTTTTCGTCATCTATAAATCATATACAAGCAAATATTCAGACGGTGAAAGCACAGAACATCACGGCACAGGATATCAAGAGGCCGCTAACGAGATGGAAAAATGATAAACGCAGACCTGAATGCAACATGATAAGAAGGGGGTTCCTGAAAGCTTTTGCAAATGGGGATACAGGGTTACACCCAAGAAGCATCGGATAACTTCTAAAGGTTAACATGGTTAACAGAAAACATAACATAAATATTGTATTATATATTTGGGATAATAGGAAAGATTCACTAACGTGTTGCATAACTTCATAGTTAATGTTAAAGCTATAAAAAATTAGGGGAATCATAAAATTTGCAAGGGCACAAGCAAAAGGCTTATTTTATACAGTGTAAATAGCATGTATGGTCAGCATAATACTTTCAGGCATGCCCGCATCTGGAAAAAGCACAGTAGCACAATTAATTTCAAAAAGCCTTGGCATAAGGTTTCTAGTAGGAGGAGATATATTAAAGGCCATGGCAAAAAGCCTTGGATTTAATCCTGAAAGAGATAACTGGTGGGATACAGAGGAAGGTAAGCGCTTTCTTGAATTAAGGATGAAAGATCCTAATTTTGATAAAAATGTTGATAATTTTCTTTTAAATTCGATAAAAAAGGAAAATTGTGTGATTACAAGCTGGAGCATTCCATGGTTAATTGACAACAACCATCTAAAAATATGGCTCAAGGCATCGTTTAAAACTAGGGTCAGAAGGCTGGCCCAGAGAGATAACGTAAATTATAATGATGCTGAAAAAATTATAAAAGATAGAGATGAAATAAATGTAAAGCACTATGAAAAGCTGTATGGCTATATCCTTGGTAGGGACTTAGATGTCTTTAATCTGATAGTAGACGTGGATTCGGTTAAGGCTGAAACTGTCGCTGAAATGCTTATATTATATTATAATGATTTTAAATCAAATGTCAAAAATTCTTGACGCGCTTTTGACAAGAACCGTATCGCTTTTTGAAGAGCCAACTAATCCAAACTACGGGCATGCGCCCGAGGAAAGGGATATTGTTGAGACCCTGGAATATGGCTTCCTGCCTCTCGATAAGCCGGTAGGAATGAACAGTTTCGATGCAGTGAATTTGGTCAAGAGATTATTAAATGTTTCAAAAGCCGGTCACAGTGGCACACTTGACCCTCCTGTATCCGGGTTACTTCCAATTGCACTGAACTCAGCAACAAAAGCCTTATCTTCACTTTTGCTTGGTCCCAAAGAATATTACGCAGTTATGAAAATTCACAAGGAATTATCGAAGGAAGAAGTCACAGCTGTAATAAAAAAATTCCAAGGCCTGATTTACCAGAGGCCTCCTATAAGGTCTTCAGTGAAGAGAGAAGTGAGAGCTAGACGGATATTTGAGATTGAACTTGTGGAAAAAGAAGGAAAGTTTTTCCTGTTAAGAATTTTATGTGAATCAGGCACATATGTTCGAAAATTGATTTACGATATGGGTGAATTGCTTGGCATTGGTGCAAGTATGGTTGACCTCAGGAGAACACGTGTTTCAGGATATGGAGAAAGTGATGGATTCGTAAGGCTACAGGACGTATATATGGCATCAAAAGCGCTACAAGAAGGTGACATAAATACTTTTAAAAAAACTGTACTTCCTATAGAAAGTGCCCTCGTGCATCTTAAACCGCTCATTGTAAAGGATTCTGCTGTGGCATCACTGTGCAACGGGGCTTATTTGGCAATTCCTGGAATAGCAAGGATAGACCGTTCATTGCAACCAAACGACAATGTTGCAATTTATACGCTTAAGGGTGAAATAATAGCTACAGGAATGGCTGTAATGGATTTTAACAGTATTGAGGAAAGCCAGAAAGGGATTGCAGCAATTACTAAAAGGGTTATAATGAAAGAAAATACATACCCTAGGAGTTGGAAAGCCTCAAAACAAGCTCCTTAGCCATATTTAAAAGCCTCAGATACCCTGTCCCTTCAGATTTTATCTTTATTTGAGGCATCGTGTTTGATTTCCTAACCAAAACCCATCCATCATAAAAGTATGCTTTAACACCATCAATATCAATTACCTTTTGAGCTCTTGCACTAAGCTCTCTGGTAACTTCTTTCATAATGAGTTCCTTTTTATTTTCTTCAACTGGTACCGTTATAATGTCAGAAGAGGGTGGTAGCTTAATTCTTGAAACAAGTTCTGAAAGTGGCACCCTATTGTTTGAAATGTGCTCAACCATCTTTACCCATGCGAACATTGCATCATCAAGGCCATACATGTCAGCAAAGTAATAGTGTCCGCTTATTTCACCGCCAATAAGTGCATCTCTGTTTATCATTAAATCGGTTATATATGAATGACCAACTTTACTTACAATTGTTTCATATCCTAGAGACCTTAATTTATCCTCAATAGCTTCAGAAAAATTAACTTCAATTACAGCCTTTTTATTGCCTCTGTCAGGGTAAAATTCAGCAAGCACTGCAAACGCAACATCGCCCCTCACAGCCTTCCCTTTATCATCAACAAACAGTGCCCTGTCGCCATCGCCATCAAATGCAACTCCTAAGTCAGCTCCTTCATTTAGCACAGATCTCTTTAACTGTCCTACTACCTGGTCTGTAGGTTCTGAGGGTCTTGATGGGAATGTGCCATCAGGCTCATCGTTTATAAATTTGCAATTCAACCCAAGTCCTGTGCATATTGCCTTTGCAAAAGAAAACGTGGCACCGTTTCCAATATCAACAATAATTTTTAGTGGATTACCTATTTTGACCTTTGACTTGATATAATCTACATATGTACTCGCAATGTCAGTTTTAATTGTAATGCCCTCACTTTGTAGAGGCACTTGACCAGAGGAAAAGATCTGCTTAAACCTTTCCATTCCAAAGCTTTCAGCAATTATTCTGCCACCCTTTTCACATAGTTTAAAACCATTGTATTCAGGTGGATTATGGCTTGCAGTAACCATTATTCCCCCATCAAGTCCTAGATGAGCTATTGCAAAGTAAAACGCTGGCGTGGGAACCAGGCCGAGCATATGAACTTTGTTTCCAGTAGCGCTCAGCCTTTCCACTATAACTTTGTACAAGTAGGCGCTTGAGTCACGTACATCCATTCCAACTGCAATGCCTCCTGCACCGCCAATGTATGCTGTTAAAGAATCTGCAACTTTTATAGCAAATTCCTGGTCAATTTCCTTTCCATATATTCCTCTTATGTCATAAGCATGAAATGTTCTAAGATATTCTTCTTTCATTTTCAATTAACTCCATTAATGTCATATCTATTTCTTCATACATATCCCTCTTTTTTTCATAACTCATAAAAGAGGCAAATACTGAATTCTTTGCAAGTATTATAATCTCATCTAAAGTAAGGCCTAGCTCTGTACCGAGCGCCATATAATTTTCATTAATGTAACCCCCAAAATATGCTGGATCATCAGAATTTATAGTTGGTACAAAGCCATGCTCTATCATATTTCTTATTGGAAAGCTGTTGAGGGGAACTATGTGATTGAGCCTTAGGGCAGATAGTGGGCATGTTGTTAACGGTATCCTTTCCTGGGATACCTTTAAGCTCAACCTGTCATCGTCAAATATGTGGTATCCGTGGTCTATTCTGGAAACTTTTAGGAGTTTTATAGCGCTCCACACATACTCTGCTGGCCCCTCCTCACCTGCGTGCGCAACAGCCATAAGCCCTTCATCTCTTGCCCTTTTGAAAACATTTATGAACTTTTCTGGGGGGTTGCCAAGCTCCTTTGAATCCAACCCTACCCCTATTATCCACTTTTTATACTGAAGCGCCTCCTCAAGGGTGCGCATTGCTGACTCTTCTGGTAGGTCTCTCAGGAAGCTCATAATTAGCCCGATAGAAATTTCATACTTATCCTGCGCGTCAATTGCAGCATCATGCAACCCGTTTATTACTGTGCTAAAATCAATTCCCCTCCTGGTATGTGCCTGCGGGTCAAAGAAAACCTCAGCCCTCCTGACGTTCTGTGATGAAGCCTTCTTAAAGTAGGCCATTGCCAGGTCATAAAAGTCGTTCTTGTCAACCATTGAGCTGACACCGAGGTAGTAGAGGTCAAGAAAGCTCTGCAGGTCACTGAACCTGTATGCCTTTCTTACATCATTTACGCTTCTGTACGGAAGCGCCACACCATTCTTTGATGCCTTGTTCAGCATCATTTCAGGCTCAAGCGTGCCCTCAAGGTGCACATGAAGCTCTGCCTTCGGAATCTGGGCTATAATTGGAAACAACCCATTGTTTGACATTTTATATATTTTCGTTTATATAATAATTAAGCATTATGCTAAATTCCAGTAAATGCGCAGGTAATAATATTTCACCTCTAATTAACGTTTGATAAGCTTTGCATAATTGGAAAATATGCTAATGCTAGAAAATTAAACTTAAATTTTACCCATTTAGCTCCAGCTAAACCTCATCTTGCGCTACCATTTAGTTACCAGTTCCTTCCCTTATCACCTTTTCAACGGCGCGCCTGAATTAATACGCTATTTCATACTGTGATTGCCCCATTGTTACAAGCATTGTACAAGATTACTGCAAGTAAACCACCCTTACAACAAAATTCCCACTTGATGACCTAAAACCCATCTTACATACATGAAGTCTCTATGCCCCACCTGTACTCCTCAGGGATTGCACTTATCACCTGTTAATCATTATCAAAATTTTGTCGCAAATGCCATATATCTGTCCTCAGGCTTGTCATTCTTGCAATTCCTCCTTGACCATGGTGTAATCAATTACAGCGACAGCTTTGTATTGCCTTATGACCCTCTCGTTATATCAGAATTATGAAACCCTTCGAGCAACCTTCAACGGTGAAGAACCCCCTGGCCATGATTAGCAGCTAAGGTTGGTGAATTTTCAAACAATTATAATTTGAGCCTGGTAACTGGAAGGGCGTTAACCTTGCCAACAACAATTATCGTGTGAAATTTGTCAGTGCCGCTCTTGTCCCTTGTTACATCTTTGTCTATCTTACTATAGTTTCTCCATGTAGTCTATTGCCATCCTTCACATAATGCTTCTGCCTGTTAGCACACTTACAATATAATTCAAGCCCACAAAGAATCAGAAAATGGAACATCAGTGCTTTGTGCTTTTGAGCCAGTTGTATTGTTGACTGGCCTTATTATGCTCTCAATTGTATATTTCGAATGGTATGACAAAGTTCTGATTCAAGGCTTTAGAGGATAACTTTTCCTGTTAGGCCTCATTGGTTTATTCATTACTAAAACTCATAAGCTAATGAGGCCCTAAATAAATTGTTCTAAAAATAAATGTTATACTTGCGGAACTACTGAAAAGGTAGCGTAAAGGTTATTTAGCCCCAAATATAGAAAATGGATTGAACGGTTGATTTGTATTGAACATTTCAAATTCTATTGTTAAAAGTGGAACAACCACATTGGGAATAATAGTAAATGATGCAACAATTATGGCTACTGATGCAAGGGTAACCGCAGGCTACTTTGTAACTAACACCGTTGGAAGAAAGCTCTACAAAATAGACAATAGCATAGCAATGACCATAGCGGGAACAGTTGCAGATGCGCAGAACGTCATAGATATACTGAAGTATAATATACACCTTTACAAAATAGAGAAGAAAAAACCAATATCGGTATATTCTGTTGCGACACTGGCTTCTAATTTATTTATATATAACAGGTATTTTCCGCTCCAGGTTGAAACGCTTATAGGTGGCTATGACAGTATGGGCCCAGACCTCTATATGGTAGACCTGTTTGGTTCACTTTCTCGTGAGAAATTATCGTCAACGGGAAGTGGCTCGCCAGTCGCCTTAGGGGTACTTGAGGACGGTTTCAGTGATTCAATGTCAGTTGAAGAGGGGATTAAACTTGCAGCCTTAGCCATAACCTCAGCTATGAGAAGGGATATAGCAACGGGTAATGATTTTAATATAGCAATAATGGATAAATCAGGATACAGGGAGCTTACAAAGCAGGAAAAGGACGCATTGATCAAAAAGTAAATTAGGTGTTAGCTTTCAAATTTGATTTCTCAGATTTTTCAGTTGCTTCCTCCAAATGCAGGGGTAACCAGAATTGAATATGAAGGTCCAAGGATAGCCATATACACAAGTAATCTCAGTTTTTTCATGGATAATCCAAGGGTAATACCGGATATAGTCAACATGCTAAAAAAACATGTAATAGTCAAATCCGATCAAGCACAAAGGGAGGAAGAGGAAAAAACCAGAGAAAGGCTTATGAAAATTATACCAAAGGAAGCAGAAGTTACAGGCATGTTCTTTGATGGAATACAGGGAGAATTGGTGATAGAAGTCAAGGATCCCTCAAAACTGGAGGGTGAAGTAAGGGAGAAGATTCAGGCGCTGGCAGAGGAAATTGGGTGGAAAATAAAGGTGAGAAGGAACATATCTCAACAGCCGCAGACATATCAGCTCGTAAATCACATGCTAAAAACAAATGAGGAGGAAAGGTTAACATTTCTCAGGACTGTGGGCACAAGAATATTCAGGGAAAAATTAAGCAGCAAACAAGATTTGCTTGTGACCTTCTTTGGGGCAGCTGGCGAGGTTGGCAGGTCTTCTATAATGATTTCATCAAATGAATCAAAGGTGCTTCTAGACTGCGGTATAAATTTAGGCGTTTCTGAAAAGGTAGACGCATTTCCTAGGTTTGACTTGGCTGGCCTTAATCTGGATGAGCTTGATGCCGTCGTCATATCTCATGCGCACTTGGATCATTCTGGTTTCATACCAATGCTTTACAAATATGGATACGATGGGCCAACATATTGCACTGAACCTACACTTACCCTTATTACATTGCTTCTTAATGATATGATAAAGGTAGCTGATGCTGAAGGAAAAAAGCTTTTCTTTGATAGCCAAAACTTGAAAGATTTCATAAACCACTGCATTACCATTCCCTACAGCTCCGTAACCGATATAGCGCCAGACATAAAGCTCACCTTTAGCAATGCAGGGCACATCCTTGGCTCTGCCACGGTGCACCTGCATATAGGGCAGGGGCTCTTTAACCTTGTTTATACAGGCGATTATAAGTTTGATAGATCAAGGCTTTTCCAGCCGGCAAATTATATCTATCCAAGGGTTGAGGCGCTGATAACTGAATCAACATACGGTTTAAGGGATGATATAATGCCACCCAGGATAACAGCGGAAGAAACACTGATTTCAGCTATAAACAGCACTGTTAAAAATGGTGGGAAGGTGCTTATACCATTACCAGCAGTTGGCAGGGCTCAGGAAATTTTGTTGGTTTTAAATGAATATATATCGCAGGGAAAAATGGAAAAGGTGCCCATTTTTGTGGAAGGAATGATCAACGAGGCAACAAAAATTCATCTGTTCTATCCTGAATTTATGAATAAGGAGATAAGGGACAGGATCATATATCAGGGTGAAAATCCATTTATTACGGAAAACTTTACAGTTATAGCACATCCGAAGGACAGGGAAGAAGTGTTTAGTTCAGGGCCTTCGGTTGTGCTTGCCACTTCTGGCATGCTTGAAGGTGGCCCATCCGTAATATATTTCAGGGAGCTGGCGCAGAATGAGAAGAACAGAGTCATCTTTGTATCTTATCAGGTTACTGGAACTATGGGAAGGAGGGTGCTTGACGGTGCCAAGGAAATAAGCGTTCAGGATGATGGTGGAAAACTGAGAATGGTTAAAGTAAATACTTCTGTCAGCAGAATAGAGGGATTCAGCGGGCACAGCGATTATAATCAATTAATGAATTACATATCAAGATTCAGAGGCAAGGTACAAAAGGTAATGGTAGTTCATGGAGAAAGAACCAAAGTACAAAGCTTGGCTGTAAGCGTAAACAAGTTGTATCATAGGAATATTGCAGAAACTCCGGAAATAGGGGAAACTATAAGGTTATATTAGAGAAGTTGAAAAAATAAATTCATAATGGAAACGGTTTACGGCATCACATCCCCCTTTATATATCTCCCGCTTAGGTACAGAGCCTTACTTTTCATAGGACCCTCCATAACTTCAGAGCCGGGATTATTTGCAGACCCAACAAAATGGCTTAATTTTTCAGCTGCAGATCTACTCAGGTTGAGGTTGTCATCAGTAACATCACTCAAACAGGTTCACCCAGAACACAGTGTTCTTGATAGTGACGTCAGGAAGTTGAGGGAAGTTGCCCTTTCTCAGAAGCATGTGGACATAGAAGTTAATATGACTAAAAGTCGAGAAAAAATTTTCAGAGACCAATTTACAGGAACTATCAGTGTAAAGGGAACACTTGAAAGGGTTTTGAATTATTCTGGGACGGAGTTCTCAAGGCCTATAGAAAAGGCCTTTTCAGACAACAATTTAAGGGCAGCAGAAGCTGTAAAATACCTTTTTGAATCTGATGTGAATATATATAAGATTCAACAGCTGCTGAGCGTTGGAAGCTTAGGCATAAACAGGAAGCTTGTCGCTACAAGGTGGTCGATAACTGCTGTTGATTCCATTTTATCATCTAACATGTTAAGGAAAATAATTAGATATGGAATAATTTCCAATTATATGGTGGGAAAAAGTTGTATTATGGGGAACAGGTTTGCAGTAATTCTTGAACCTGAAAACTACAGTTTTGAAATGCTTGAAAGTTGGGCTCCGTACAATGGAAATGAAAATGTAATACAGGTGCTTGCAAGGGATAATGAGGGGTACTTTGGCAGAACAGATTATGCAAATGAGGTTGAGGGCGCGTATTACGCCGCCAGATTTTCAGTTGCACAGTTTTTGCAAAGGATCATGAAACAGGCATCAGTAATTGTGCTGATGGAGGTGGATAGGGGTTGGATACCATCACTTGGCGTATGGAGAGTTAGGGAAGGGATCAGGGCTGCCCTGGATAACATGCACAGGCAAGACGACAGAAATCATGCATTTAATGAAGCATTTGGATATATGAAAACTAGAAGGGAGAGCTGGATTATTTCCTCTTCTAAATTTAGACAGATTAAAATGGATGAATTTTTAAGATAATGATATGGTGCAGCAAATGAAGCCAGGTCAGCTTGTTCAACTTCAATATAATGGCAAGCTGTTGGAGGGGTTGATAATGCCTAGGTCGCTATATGAGGATACAATGCACATTACCTTAAAACTGAAAAACGGGTACAATATTGGCTTGGATATAGACAAGGTAAGGTTAGTTAAGGTAATTGAGCATGAAGCTACAGCGCAGACAGAAGATGAAAAGGAATATAATGAAATAGGAAATGGCCCTCGGGTGCTCATTTTAGGTACTGGAGGCACAATCGCAAGTAAAGTTGATTACAGGACAGGCGCAGTTAAGCCTGCATTTTCAGCAAAGGAAATAGTTGATATGGTGCCCGAAATAGGAAATATAGCGTCTATAAGTGTAAAAACAATTATGAATGAATTAAGTGAAAACATAAAACCTGAAAATTGGTCCATAATGTCAAATGAAGTATATAAAGCATTTAATTCAGGTTATAAGGGGGTTGTCATAGCCCACGGTACAGATACAATGCATTACAGCGCATCAGCTGTTTCGTTTGCAGTTGAGAACCCACCAGGTCCAGTAATTTTTGTTGGATCTCAAAGGTCATCTGATAGGCCCTCTTCGGATTCTGCAATAAATTTACAGGGTGCTGTTACATTTGCTGCAAAGTCCAATGCAAGCGGGGTTTTTGTTGCCATGCACGCAGGTCTTGATGATAATTTGGTAGCAGTGCACAGAGGCACCAGGGTTAGAAAAAACCATACGAGCAGGAGGGATGCATTTGAATCAGTAAATGACATACCATTTGCATATGTTGATATTGAAAATAGTATCATAAAGCACGAAAATGAGGCAATACCTAAAGGTAAGATTAAGCTTATGCCAAACTTTTTGGCTAAGGCTTTAATATTTAAATTTCATCCCGGAATTAGCGAATCGATTACAAACGCTGTTTTTAAAGGAGACCTTCTTTCTGTAATAATAGAAGGAACTGGCTTAGGGCACGTATCAAGGGAGATTTTTCCATATATCAGAAGCGCAATTGATAACGGGAAATTTGTAGGCATGACGTCCCAATGCATTTGGGGGTCAGTGGGAATGGCTGTATATGAAACAGGCAGAGACCTGCTGGCGATGGGGGTTGTGCCACTTGGTGATATGCTATCTGAGACAGCCCTTGTAAAATCCATGTGGGCACTTGGCAATGGGCTTGACTTGCCGTCAGTCATGCCATTAAATTTAAGAGGTGAAATAGCTTCAAGGAGGCCTGTTGAAAAATGAAAATGGGTTTTGAAATTCACATCCAGTTAAATACAAAGCAAAAACTTTTTTGTTGCTGCAACCCTCATGAAGTTGATACAAAAACAATCAATTTTGGAAGGAAGCTTAGAGTATCCAGTAGTGAAATGGGTGAAATTGATCCCGCTGCTGAATTTGAAATTGGAAAGGGAAAAGACATAACTTACGTTTCTGGTGACAGGACAAGCTGCCTTGTAGAAGCAGATGAAGAGCCACCTCATGCCCCCAACGGTGAAGCTATAAAATCTGCAATTAAAATATCAAATTTATTCTCCGCTAGCATAGTTGATGAAATTCATTTTATGAGAAAAATAGTGGTTGACGGTTCAAATACGTCAGGGTTTCAAAGGACTGCAATTGTAGGCTTGGATGGCAAATTTGTCAATGGGGGAAATTATGTTGGCATAAACTCCATTTGTCTGGAGGAGGATGCAGGAAGGCTTGTGGAGAAAACGGAAACTGGACCAGTTTATAATCTAGATCGCCTGGGCATTCCACTCCTTGAGATCACAACTGAACCAGTAGAAGGTGATGCAATGCTTGGTGAAAAAATAGCAGCTGGAATAGGCAGGACATTAAAGCTGACAGGGCTGTTTGCCAGAGGGCTCGGGACAATAAGGCAGGATGTAAACGTATCAGTGGGGAACTATGGCATAGTTGAGGTAAAGGGGGTTCAGAAGCTGGAGCAGGTGAGAAAGGTACTTGAATTTGAAGAAAAGCGTCAAAGCTGGCTTGTTGAACTTTCCAAAATTCTCCATAATAGAGGAATAGGAAAATCTGATTTTAACACTAAGATAGTTAATTTAACTGACATTTTTCTTGCCTCAAACTCCCAAATTATACGGAGGCTCATGTCTGGCCAGAACGCTCTGGCTTTGAAAGCACCTGGATTTTCAGGCTTATTTGCAAAGGAGCCTGTGCCAGATTCAAGGCTGGGGCTTGACTTAGCTGACCTATGCAAACTTTTTGGGTTTAAAGGGATCGTACATTCTGATGAAATTTCCAAATATGGCATTGAGGGCCAAATATTGAATGAAGTGTACAAGAGATTGGACATTAGTGAAAAAGATGGTTTTATATTGATATTTGGCAGTGGTGAGAAAGCTTACCGTTGCCTTGAGATGGCCAAGCTCAGGTTGGAGGCATCCCTTTATGGCCCTCCCTCAGAAACAAGGATGGCCACTGAAAAGGGAACTACAAGATTCCTGAGGCCAAGGCCAGGCGCGTCCAGGATGTACCCTGAAACTGATATAATGACGATTCTTGTAAGTGGAGAAATGAAGGCTTCGTACAGGATTGAAATGAAAAGCTGGGAAGAGACGGTAAATGACATTGCAGGTAAATATAATATCCCCCATCAGGTAGCGGAACAGCTTTTAGATTCGGATTACCTGGAGTGGTTTACAGAAGCAGTAATGGCGTTCAAGTCAATACCATCTACAGTAATCGCTTCAGTTATTTTACAGACATTTGAGGAGTTAAGAAAGGACGGATTGCAGGCAAATAAAAGTGCGTTATTTGACATTTTAGATGCAGTCAATAAGGGTAACATTTCAAAGGAAGCCATACATGATGTCTTAAGGGAATCTTTATCTCAGTCAATAAGTGTGGAAAGCGTAATAAAAAGAAGGGGGCTAATCAGCATATCAAAAGATGAAATGAGCAAAATAGTTGCATCAATTCTAAAAGATTCCGTAAGTGAAAACATTCAAAGGGAAAAAATTTACGGAGTTATAATGGGTAGGGTAATGAAACAGGTAAGAGGAAAGATAGATGGCAAGCTTGTTGATCAGGAAGTAAAAAGGCAAATTGAAGAAAAATTTGGAACCAATTAGATAAATTCAAAATTAACATTGCCATTTTCAATAATACCAAAGGCAGCTTTAGAGTTAAAGTACGGTTTGCCGGTCATGGAAAAAACAGTGTAAACAAGGCCGTCATGATTTACCATGAACCCTTCACACGGTTCATGCCCACGAATTAGGAAATTTGAGTTAGTAATGGACAGCCATTTTTCAGTTATGTCCTTTCCAAAGAGGTAACCTATGCCTCTCGGGCTAGGCTCATATCCTATTGATTCAAAAGGGTCGTTCCAGAGCAGTTCAACTACGTTATCTACGATTCTGTCTATCCGGAAATCCTTGACTGGAAGTCCACCATGTAGAGCTATAAATTTATCACCGAACATAACAACTGGCAATTCTTGGAAAGTTAAAAAAAGTTCACTGTAGGTTTTATCTCCGTAGGTTTTCCCAAACTTTTCAACAAGCCTGTACTTGATGTCGTGAGGATATGGGGTTACATCAGGAAGCGGTTCATGGTTTCCCCTCAGTGTTATTGCCCTTTCCCCCAAAACAAGTTTCGTCATTGCAACTGTCTTCCAGGCCTCTACTTGGTATTCGCCCCTGTCCCCATAATCTCCTAAAAAGATAATTGTTTCATTTTCTCCTATTTCTCCAATTTTCCCATAAATTTTCGATAGTGTTTTTACGTCACCATGTATATCACCAATTACGTAGTATTTTTTAGAGTGCACGTTGACCTTCCCCTTTTTTATTGAATTTCTAAATCTTACGATATAAGCTATAAAATCGCTATAATTTCCTGCGTCTTCAGCAACCAGGTCAGTTATTTTCACACTATATTAACAATAGGGGTGATTTAAAAATGTGTTTTTGCTGTAAAAAACATACCAACATTAAAGCTTATATGTAAAGAGTTTAATAAAATAAAGTGATGATAGGAAAAATTGTAGTTGGCTATGACGGTTCTGACCATTCACGCGCAGCCATAGATTTTTTTAAAAAAATAGATGAAATGAAGGCGTCAGAAGTTCATCTAGTCATGGTAATTGATTTTGCATCATTGTATTCTTATGGCGTTGATATTCCTCAGACCATTTATGACAGCATAAGGACAAAAGATGAGGAGAGCCTAGAGGAAGAAGTAAAGAATTTGAAAAATGAAGGTTACAACGCAAGAGGAGTGCTTTTGGAAGGTTCTCCGGCTGATGCAATAATGGAATACTCCAACAAAAACGGCATAAGCCTAATAATTGTTGGAAGCAGAGGGCTTTCAAGCTTTAAAAGCCTACTTTTAGGAAGCGTTTCAGCCAAGCTTGTTCATGAAAGTAAAATACCTGTTTTGGTAGTAAAGAAGTAAATTTTTTTAACCTTACGAGCAGGAATTTTGTTGTAAGGGTGGTTTACTTGCAGTAATCTTGTACAATGCTTGTAACAATGGGGCAATCACAGTATGAAATAGCGTATTAATTCAGGCGCGCCGTTGAAAAGGTGATAAGGGAAGGAACTGGTAACTAAATGGTAGCGCAAGATGAGGTTTAGCTGGAGCTAAATGGGTAAAATTTAAGTTTAATTTTCTAGCATTAGCATATTTTCCAATTATGCAAAGCTTATCAAGCGTTAATTAGAGGTGAAAACAAGATTAGATAATAAAGATATGACATCCTTCCACCTATGTGGGCTTCCCCTGTGCAATGTTCTCAGTTCCTCGACACTGCTTGCGTTCCCTGTTGGAAAGCATTGGCAAATATCTCCCTGAGCGTAAATTCTGGCAAGTCCTGCTTTTGAACATATTTATGGCTGCATTTACATCCTATCCTTTTGCAGACCGCATCTTTTGCAAATGTATATTCTTTCTGAAAGTGGCATCTCCTGAATATTGCCACACCTGCTACATTAATTTGAGGTGTTCCTTGCATCTACCTTTACTATCATACCAGCACTTTCAGCCTTGTATGAAAGCATTTGGGTAAACCTGTTCAATGAAGCGTTCTGTATTGCTTGTGCTGTGGTTTTTTTCCATGTTTTTGTAGGAAGTCGTTAAATTGATTTGTCACACCGTTTCATTCCTTTTGCTTTCTGCCTTTTAGCGTCTGGATAAATCCTAAATTTGTATGCCCTTGTTAGTTTCATTCACTTTTGCTTGTATTATCATTCATTTTTATAGACTTTTTACTTTGGTTCGCTTCCATCCCTGAAGAATGTTGGATTTCCAGCTCTGTTAAAGGGAGGTACGAATTACCTCTAGGTACAGGCGTAGAAATTATATGTGGAACTGATATTTCTGATATACACATCAAACAGCCATGGGCATTAGCATCGGTGTGAGAAACACCGTAGCTATTGCAGATACCTCTGACCATGGGATTGTTGTCAGGGGCGGTTTTCTCAAATTGATAAACAATTATTTCAACAACTATGCATATCTGAAATCAATAGACAACATGGCAATAAACTTGCAAAGAGGGAATAAGCTACTGGTAAAAGAAATAGGAAGAGCAAAACGCACATAATCTCTAGGAGTATCGTTGAATATGCAAAATCAAGGGGCATAGACACTATTGTTATAAGTAGGGAATGTAAACAGTCAATTGACATGTGCAGTAAAAACAATCGGAACTTTGTGCAGATTCCATTTAACACGCTCATCTCTCAGGTGAGATACAAGGCAGAGGAAAATGGCATTAATGTTTTCGTAATAAATGAATCACACACAAGCAAATGTCAAGACTGTGAGAGCACAGAGCATCACGACA
This sequence comes from Nitrososphaeria archaeon, assembly GCA_029775955.1. Lineage (GTDB taxonomy): Archaea > Thermoproteota > Nitrososphaeria > Conexivisphaerales > UBA164 > KM4347-05. The sequence goes on from JARVJW010000162.1 coordinate 16,046, forward strand.
TACATATGGGAAAGAGGATAACAAGAGGCCGCTCACAAAAGGAGAAAATGATAAATGTAGACCTGAACGGAACATACAACATGATAAGAAAGGCATCCTTGACATCATCCGAAGATGGGATAAATGGTGTATGGTTACACCCAAGAAGCTTAAGCATCGAGTGGGTGATGTCCAGAGAGACGATAACTTCTAAGGGTGAATGTTAACACGGTTAACTTAAATCATAACCTGGAAATACAAGCCACAGTTAACGGAAAGATAATGAAAGGTGAAATTATTAACTCATCACCAGAGGAGATTTTGGAAAAGGGATATGGGGAAAAGGTTGGTACGAAGATTGTCCTTGAGCCCTATGAAATGCTGTACTTGCTTGGAAAGAAAGCAATCACTGTTAAAAGTGCAAATTTTCAAGTAAATTTTACAGAATTGTTAAAACAAATATGTGCTAAGCGTCAAGGATTTTCCAAGTATTTGGTTTATAAGGATTTACGGGATAGGGGTTATGTAGTGAAGGAAGGAATTGAGCCTTTTTACAGTTTTAGGCTGTTTGAGAAGGGCACTTTTAGTACTTCCCCCGCAAAGCATCGCATTTTGATCATTAATGAGGGAGATGACATAAAAGTTGAAAAATTGAAAAACTATATAACTTCATCTGTGATGCAAGAAAGGGGGTCAATAGTGGCAGTTGTTGACAGGCGTGGAGAAATAATTTATTATAAAAGCTTTCTAATTACTTCTGGCAGTAAAATTGAATGATTGGATAAAGATCCTAAGGCCATATAACTCGATTATGAGTGGCACGGGGGTAATAATTGGTGCTTTGCTTGTCGAGTACTTTTTGTTATATGGCTTGCTGCTCGGCTTTGCAACAGGATTTTTCATAACAGGCTTCGCAATGATAGTAAATGATATTTTAGATATAAATATAGACCGAATAAATAGGCCTGAAAGGCCATTAGTTTCTGGAAAACTGAAGCTAAAATCCGCAAGATATGCGGCGTTGATAATGCTGGTCCTTGGGATATTGTCAGCTGCTGCACTTGGAGCTTTGGAACTTTTTATAGCAGCGTTTTTTGCATTATTATCATTCCTTTATAACTGGAGGTTAAAGCGCCTTGGTCTGTCTGGAAATGCAAGCGTTGCAGCTTCCATGAGTATTCCATTTGTGTTCGGGTCTCTAATTAAGCCAGAACTCAATTCCTTGATAATTAGCCTAGCGTTTACAGCGTTTTTTGCTGGAGTTGGCAGGGAGGTAATAAAGGGCATATCGGACATAGAAGGTGATGCGAAAATGGGAGTTAAGACAGTTGCTGTCACTAAAGGAAACCGCCAAGCTGCAATAATATCTTCCTGCTTTATAATTTTAGCCATAATCACTTCATATATTCCACTATTGCTAGACCTAAAATGGTGGTTCCCTTATGGAACAGGCATAACTGTGGTTGACTTACTTTTTCTGGTTGAAATTGCAAGCATATTAAAAGATAATAGCAGCATCAATGCTTATAAAGTTAAAAGCCGTATTTTATTGCTCATGTTGGCTGCGCTAGTCGTGTACATAATACAGGGGTTAATATAAAATGTGGACGGAAAAGTACAGGCCACATTCGTTGTACGATATGATTGGAAATGAATACGCTAGAAGGCACATTGTTTCTTGGATAAAGGAGTGGAAAAGGGGAGGGAAACCGCTGTTAATTATAGGTCCGCCTGGTACTGGTAAAACTACCCTTGTCAGAGCATTATCAAAGGACTTCGGATATTATGTATTTGAGTTAAATGCAAGCGATTTAAGGACAAAGGAGAAACTGGAACCAATACTTTCAAATATAAGCAGCATTAACCTTTATGGCCAACCGGTGCTTGTTTTTTTAGATGAAATAGATGGAATTTTTTCAAGAGGTGACCAAGGAGGTATGGATTATATAAACAAGTACATTGAAGATTCTGTGACTCCAGTGGTGATGGCGGCAAACAGTAAAAAAGATTCAATGAAGGAAGTTTACAAGAAAAGCACCATTATTGAATTTAAAAGGATACCCAATAGGGAAATAGAATTAGTGCTTAATTACATAACTGACCAGGAAGGCATTAATTTAAGTTATGACAAAATACAGACAATTGTCAGAGAGAGCAACGGTGATATGAGATACGCAATAAATCAAATTCAATCGGTAGGCACTGAACTAATATTTAAGGACAGAAAATTTACAAGCGAAGAGGCTGTAAAGGGGGCAATGTATTCTAGAAATTTAGCCGAAGCGGTTAGTTTTATAAGCAGATGGGATGCAGACCCAGAGCTAAAGATCATGATCACAGCAGCCACGCTTTTTAACTCAGGAACTAAAGACATGGTTAAGAGGGCCAAATGGCTTTCTGACGCTGATATGCTTATACACAGAATAAAAAAGTTTCAGGAATGGAGAATGCTAAAGTACTTGAACGTCATGATAGCCTCAACTCTTAATGGCCTTCATGGCAGCTATAATGAATACTTTATGCCGTTTACGGTAATAAATCAGAGATGGAAGCGGCCAATATACGAATCTATAACGGGAAAAATGATGCAGGAATTGCACGTGGGTAAGGCAGAGGCAGCTTTGACTATGGTTCCAATGTATGAATTTTTAATTAAGAGGGGCATTATAGTTAACGATGATTTTAAAAAGGCCATGGCGTGAAAACCATTTGCTAAATTGAAAAGCCACAAAAATTATTCCAGTATAATAAGGGAAATAATAGAAAAAAGAGCTTGCGCAGTTTTTTTAAATACTGATGACAGGTTAGCTATTAAGTCGAATAAGGAGATTGATTATCCAGACGTGAGCGGCAATCCATCACTAGGCAGTTTTGAAATTTATACGGTGGATTTGGATGACACGCTGTTTTATAATGAATACGCAATGGAGGTCTTTCCAGATTATGTAATTGATATATGTAATTTAACTGGGCTGCATCCTGCTGAGGTAAAGAATTTAATTTATTCGGAGCATTACTGGAGGCTTTCTCAGGGGATGTACACCGCCTTTGATTGGGAAAGCATAGTCTACAGCGTAGCCAGAAGGCTCAACATTACGAAAAGGTGGAATCTGAAAGAACTGCAGGAAAAGTACTATTCAGCCGATAATGTCTTTTTAATGAATGGCGCAATTGAATTTTTGGAATCAATAAATGGAAAAGCGGTTGCTGCAACCAATGGCTTCAGCAAGTACCAGCTTAAAATTTTAGAAAAATTAAATATTAGGCATTACTTTAACAGGATTCTGAGTCCAGACATAACGCATTACACAAAGGGAAATGTAAAATTCTACTCCGATTATGCAGGTTTAAATAGGATCCATGTTGGAGATGATTATTTTTTTGATGTGGAAATACCGCTACAATCAGGCTCTAGCACATTATGGGTGTACGGCAATGGTAAATTTCCTATTGGCGGTTATGAAGCCTTACCAAATGCAATGGCACCTGATATCAGTTCAGCGATAAGATTGCTAGGTAAACGCTGAAAAATTGTCGCCAGGTAAAATTACAGTATGCCATAAACAATCAATAAATTTATAAAAATACACTTTAAAGTACATATTTAAATTGTTAAAAATTTATGGTAAAGTGGAAGATGGAACAAAGGCAGAAATTATGGGCTGGGTGCTCAGTATAAGGGAGCAAAAGACCCTTGCATTTATAATCATAGTTGACAATAGGAAGCAAGTTCAGCTTGTTGTAAATGATATAAAGCTGCTGAACCACGTCAGGCAGAACGCAGTTATCAGTGCATCTGGAACAGTTAAAAAAACAACCCAGGCGCCAGGTGGTTTTGAAATACATGTAAATGAACTACGATTAATTTCGAAAGTAAAGAAGGAACCACCGTTCAATATAATGGCGAAAGAATTGCCATCAATTGACCTGCGCCTGGACAATAGGGCCCTTGACCTGAGGAGGCCGTACAACCTTGACCTGTTCAATATACGAGCTACACTTATAAGGTCAATGCGCGAACACCTATATTCTAATGGGTTTTTGGAAGTAAATACACCGAAAATAATAGCATCAGCATCAGAAGGTGGTGCAGCACTTTTCCCCCTGATGTATTATGACAAGCAGGCCTTTCTAGCGCAGAGCCCACAGCTCTATAAGGAAGAGCTGACTATGCCATTTGAAAAGGTGTTTGAGATAGGTCCAATATTCAGAGCGGAGCCATCAAGAACGCTAAAACATCTCAGTGAATCCGTGAGCCTTGATGTGGAGGCTGCATTTTTTACAAATGAAGACCTGATGAACCTAATAGAGGGGCTTGTGAAAGACTTACTTTCAGATATTTGGGAGTCATCCTCTGATTTATTGATGAGGATAAAGGCACCCAAGCTTAATCTTCCTGAGCGTTTCAACAGATTTACATACGGAAAAATTATTGATTGGTTGTCCGAAAATGGCAGAAAAATTAACTTTGGTGATGATTTGGGGCAGAAAGACCTTGAGCTGTTTGGAAGTCACATTAACGACTTTTATTTTATAACTGAATGGCCAATCAAGCTTAAACCATTTTATATACAGCCAAAAGATAGTGAAGTCACTCTTTCGTTTGACCTCATGTATCGCGAACTTGAGCTAAGCAGTGGTGGCGAAAGGGTGCATGATCCATCCATTTTAAGGAAAAATCTAAAGGGTGCAGGGCTTCCCCTTAAAAGTTTCAGGCATCATTTAATTCCCTATTATTATGGCATGCCACCACACGGCGGATTTGGCATGGGAGTCGAAAGGTTCCTGATGACTGTTACTGGTGCAGATAATATAAGGGAAGTATCCCTTTACCCGCGTGATGTAAGGAGGCTTACCCCGTGAAATTCAGCATAGAGCGCCTATCCAGATTGGCGTTGATAAAAGTAAATAGCGAAGAAAAAAAAGAGATAGAACAGAGGATAACGGCCCTAAGGGAGTTGTTAAAAAATCTCGAAGAAGTTGAGCTTCCTAAAGAGTCAATAATCCTGGTTTCAGAAGGCCTTTACGAAAGAGATGACATACCTGAACAATTCGATTCAGAGTCAATTTTAAATGGCTTTAACAGCGTAAAAGGTAGGTATATAAAGGCGCCGAAGACACTATGAACTTTAATGGATACGACCTGACAAGCATATTAGATATGGTTAAAAGTGGGTCCACAGACATAATTGATGTAAACGAATGGTTTTACAGAAAAAGCATGGAATTAAACGGTAAAATAAACGCATATATTACACTTATAGAACCTGATAGGTCAAAAATAGGTGGCAAGCTTGGTGGTTTGGCAATCGCAGTAAAAGATAACATATCCACAATGGGCATAAGGACGACTTGTGCATCAAAAATGTTAGAATCGTACATTCCTGTTTATGATGCTACAGTGATCCAAAAACTAAAGCAGAATGGCGGCAGGATAATTGGCAAAACCAACATGGATGAGTTTGCAATGGGATCTTCTGGCGAAAACAGTGCCTTTGGCCCAACTAGGAATCCCAAAAATATAGAGTACGTAACTGGGGGGTCCAGTAGCGGTAGTGCCGCAGCCGTTGCAGGTGATATGGCTCCGGCTGCACTAGGAACAGATACTGGCGGCTCCGTTAGAGCGCCTGCCAGCTTTACGGGAATAATCGGGTTCAAGCCAACCTATGGTGCAATAAGCAGATATGGCCTGATAGCATATGCAAACAGCCTTGAGGGCGTTGGGTTGCTGACAAAAAGCGTCATGGATGCTAAACTAATGTTCAGACTAATTGCTGGAAAGGATAGGCTAGATTGCACTTCAGTTAATGTCGCATTAAATGATAAACAGCTCAGGAAAAAAATATCCCTGGCAGTCATCAAAAGCCTCGTCAAAGGTGTAGCCAGTGAGGTAAGGCAGGTATTTGAATCCAGTGTGTCAAGGCTTGAACAGAACAATTTTATAATAAATGAAATTACAGACATTAAAGGCATTAAGCAGGCACTAAATGCATATTATGTCATAGCGTGTGCTGAAGCAAGCACAAACCTCTCCAGATATGACGGAATAAGATATGGTCCAAAAGGAGATGTCTCAATTGACTGGAAGACGTATATAGCAAACTCGCGTTCACAGTTCGGGAAAGAGGTGAAGGCAAGAATTATAATGGGGACATACCTGCTTTCCAAAGGATATTATGAGACTTATTATTTGAGGGCATTACAAGTTAGGAAAAATTTAACTTATGCATTTGAATCGATCCTAAAGGATAACGATGCAATATATTTGCCAACGATGCCGGTTCTTCCATGGAAAATTGGCGATAAGCTGAACGACCCGATGTCAATTTATCTTTCAGATGCATTAACAGTTATGCCAAATCTTGCCGGTTTACCAGCAATATCCATACCAATAGGTGAAAAGTATGGACTACCAGTGGGTGGCCAGCTAATTGGCAAATATATGGATGATATTTCATTATTATCAATTGCGCAGCGCGCAGGGGAGGTCATAAAAAAATGAATAATGTAATGATTGGTTTAGAAGTTCACGTTCATCTTGTCAATTTGCGCACAAAGCTATTTTGCTCATGTTCATCGGATTATAGGGGAAAGCCGCCGAATACTAACATATGCCCGATATGCACTGGTATGCCTGGCACTCTTCCATCTTTAAACAGAAAGGCAGTAGAGGAAGCGTTAAAGATAGCAATATCGCTTGGCGTAACGCCATATGCAAAGTCTTACTTTTTCAGGAAATCATACTTTTACCCAGACCTTCCCAAGAACTTCCAAATAACGCAATATGATAAAGCAGGTGGCTATCCTTTAGCGCATGATGGCACGCTTGAACTTAGCAATGGCAAGAGGGTAAGAATAGAAAGGATACATCTGGAGGAGGACCCGGGCAGAATATATTATGAGGGGGAAAGGTCTGGGGCCAGATATTCTTTGATAGACTATAACCGGTCAGGCATAGCCATGGTCGAAATCGTCAGTTCCCCAGACATGTCTTCGCCTGGAGAAGCTAGAGAGTTTCTTGAAAAATTAATACAAACATTGAATGACCTTGGCATGAGAGTTCAGGATTTTGAAGGGTCAATCAGATGTGATGTAAATGTATCTTATGGCGGTGGTGAAAGGGTTGAAGTGAAGAACGTCAGTGGCTCATCCCAGGTTGAAAAAGTTGTGCTTTATGAAGTACTAAGGCAGAAAACACTTTATGACAGGGGTGCTAAAGTTAAAAGGGAAACTAGGGCGTGGGATGAAAAAAGGAGGATAACCCTTGCATCCAGGTCAAAGGAAGTGGAGGCAGAATATCGTTATATGCCTGAACCAGACCTTCCAGCGCTTTCTTTGGATACATCCATTATAGCTAAAGTAAGGGAAAGCATGGGTGGCACCTACAATGAGAGGGTTAATGAATTGGTATCTTCAGGTATAAACCCCGAAATAGCAAAAAGGTTAGCCAGAGATGTTGTACTTTACTCTGTATACAGAAATGCTTCTTCCAATGAGCAGTTAAGGACCAGGCTTGCTAGTTTGCTTGTAAATGAAGTGGCATACGTTATAAAGAACGGCAGCGTAAAACTTCCACAGGATACCAAAGGGCTTCTTGAAATTGCTGATAAATATGATACAATAAGTGACCATAGCCATGTTGTTGAATTGGTTAAGCTGTGGATTGCAGGTGGGCACATAGAAGTTAATGAGGGAAAAAGCAAAATAAACATAGAGGACGCTGTAAAAGAAATAATAGGAGAGAACAGAGATAAACTTCAGGTATTGGATGATAAGCGCAAAATGGAGCTATTAATGGGGCAACTGGTTAAAAAGTATGGCAGCGCAAACAAAAAACAGTTTGCAGCAGCGCTGTTAAAGGAACTAAAATTGTGATAAAATGAAGCCATGTTCCCTTTCAAAAGGTGCAATGTCAATTATCTGTAAAATCCTGAAACCGGCATCCTTTAATTTATTAGCTTCAGCATCAATTATTTCTGGCACGCTAGTTATTGGGTCTATGCTTCTAGCCTTGACAACAAGAACAAGATAACCTCCTTTCTTTAGGTAAGATTTGGCATTGTCTATAGTTATATCTGTGGCATCAGGTTGTGCTATATCAGAATAAAGCACATCAACAGCAGTGAAAACCACATTGTAGTTTTGTGGATAACGGGCATCAGATACTATTGGTATTATGTTGTTCCTATATTTAACAACCCTTTCTACGAATTCCCTGGCAACCCTAGCGCTTACCTCAACACCAAATATGATTCCATTTTCAATAATGTCAGATATATGGCTTATCGTTGTGCCCGTGGAAGTTCCAATGTATAGCACATAACTTCCTTTCTTTATTGGAACATAATTTAAACCCTTATATATTGCGGCTGACAGCTTGCTTCGGTATGGGTCCCAAAGCCTGTATTCAACGTCATTTTCCCTAACAGTTCTTTCACCGTAATAATTCCTTCCAGGAGTTAAATTCTTTGTGCACAGGTGTTTCTTCCCATCAAGCTGGACCCAGAATATGTTATCGAACCCTGTTTCTCTTATTCTTGTCAAATCTTCCTTTTCCCTGTTTCACGTTATTGCGCTTATGATAAACCTTTTCCGGTTTAACTTCTTTTTCCTCGTTAAATTTCTTTCTAATCTCATCTACCCGGTCATTTAGGTCCTCAACTAGAGAGCTCTCTTTCCTTCCACTATAAAAGTCTATTCTGGCTGCTATTGCTATTTTCGTGGCCAGAGCCCTTGCAATCTTACCCCTTAACCTCTTTGGAGCATCATGAAGAAGCTTGTGCTGAAATATTAAGCCGTGTTTTGGCGGTCTACCATGTGTTTTTAGTGCCCTAAAAAGCGCCTTTTCTGCCCCTAAAATCTGAACCGTACTGGCTGGCATCTTTGCTAACCTTTCCAAGCTACCTGTCCTTGCTAGCAGCCTTGCGCCAATTGTATCCCCAGCAACTGCTGTAAGATTTGGTGCAACTTCATTCATTATATCCTGGAGCATTCTAGAAAGGCTTTCCCTATACTTGTAAGTCCTAGCAGTTATTTCGGCCAACTGCATGATCATTTGAGTGGTTCGTTCGTCAAACCCTGCTCCCTTTGAGCTATTTGAAGCTTTTAAAATTATTTCAGTTCTATTCTGTGGCAGGTTAAGTTCGCCCAACTGGTCTTTGTCAATAAGGTTCCTATTGGGAAACTTTACAACAAAGTTTACAAATGTTGCAGGGTCTACAAGTATACCAGAAAGCTCTGGGAAGTGAAGCCCATACCATTCCCTAAGCCTCATATAAAACAGGTTAAATGTTTTATCTAGCTCATCTACAGCTTGAATTATCTGTATAGCATGAAGGTCCAAACGAGAAGATTGTTCCCTTAGCTTTTTTGTAGAAACATAAATGGAATAATTTCTTATATAACTTATAGCATCTTGAGGGTCACTTGCAAGTCCAGCAGAAATCATTAAATTAAGCTTTTTACTTTCCAAATCGTCCTTATACGCCTTGTCCATAATTACGCCATCTATAGTATCGGACACTGACTTTTGTAATTCCTGATATGGATTTATTAATTGGGCTTTGCTGTCAACTACAAATTTTAACAGTTCCTGTAACTCCTCTATTTTATCTCCATTTAACAGGGCTTCGTAACTCTTTGGTGGATCATCTAAATACTTTATGGACTTGACTACTACTTTATTTTCATCAAGCAAAGCTATGCCAGCTTCTGTTACAAAAAGTATAAGTTTCAATTATTGCATTAACTTGATATTGTGCATATATAAGAATTTTCCAAGGCACTCAGCGCAAATAATGAAGCCTCCCTGAGGTAAAACACAGTTTGAACCTTCATGAAGCAATAAAAAGGAATATATTTAGCTAAAAATAACATTTATTTATGTCATCGAGTGAAAAAGTTTACAGGCTGCTTAAGGCTTTAGGTAACGAGAATAGGTTAAAAATCGTTCAAGTGTTAATGGGCTCTCAACAACCAATTCATATAGAGGGGCTTTCAAGGATTCTTGATAAGGATTATTCTGCAGTGTACAGAGATGTAGAAGCGCTTGAAAAGGCTGGAATCTTGGGAATTTACATTGTGGGCAGGTCTCGCGTGCCTTACATAAGAAAAAAGGACGAGTTAAATAAGTTATTTGATTTAATAAACACTCTATTATGATAAAAAACTAAAAATAAAGATATTAATAAAATAAATCTTTATATAATATTATTAAAAACAAAATGACAATATGAGAAAATCACAGTACTATACAATGTTGGCCATGTTCGCAGCAGCATCAGGTGCTATTGCAGAGATGCACATTGCATTTCCGTTTCCCTTACTTCCATTTTTGGAATTTGACCTTGCAGAAATTCCAGACACACTAGCATTTATGATCCTTGGTCCAAAAGGGGGGTTGATATCTGCTGGGGTTCATGCTTTAATCCTTTATATAATAGGTTCGTTTACAATATTTTCCCCAGCCATGAAGCTCTTTGCTGAGCTAAGCATGTTTGCTGGTATCTATTTTGGGTTTAAAGTAGGCAATAAAAGCAGGCACAAGGATGGCATTATGGCTGGATTTGGTTCAATTTTTAGAGTTATAGTAATGTTGTTTGTTACATTAGCGCTGTACTATGTCATAATGCCTTCAATTTACCTTCCCACTGCGAAGCTTGCCATGTCAATTCTTGGCATAAGTCTGACTAGTCCCTTTGAAATTGCAATGCTGCTTGCTGGCCTGACAAGCGTTTTTAACTTACTAGCTGGGTTAATTACAATAATTATTGCTTTTGCCATAATAAAAAGCATTATAAAGATATTTCCGCAGTTGTTTCCCAAAGTTTATTAAAAATTAGTTATTTGATATTTTTTTGCTATCTCTCGTGATATAACCGCAGGTATAATATTTATGTTTGTATCATTGGTATAGAGTTTAATTATAGGATCATTAACTTTATCGCTGTAGGAATATAAAATTGAAGCCGCTATGTCAGCCAGCCTTATATTTCCGTCAAGAACGCCTGTAGGGCCATTGAAATTATCTGGCACCAGCAGAGGGAACCTTTTATAATAAGATAATAACTGGTTTTCCTTTTCATTTCTGCCAGCTACGAGTTTAGTATCTTCTGATAACCTAAAATGTCTGCCCAATTTTAATAAGCTTATATCATCTATAGAATAACTCTGTTTGTGCTTAAATAAATCTTTTAGCTTAAGTGCAAATCTGCGATCAGTTAATAGGCAACCTCCAGCAGAATTTGGCCATTCCTTCAATCCAAACTTCCTTGCCAGCTCAGCTTGTTTTTTCCTACTTCGGCCTTTTATATCAAACATTTTACTTTTATCCAGAAACCCCTTTTGTTCGGGCACTGTTGGAGGCAAGATTTTGCCAGAAAGTGGTCTCAATATTAATCCCTCAAGCCCCATTTCTTTCTCAATAACCATCATAGCCTTTTTGTTCTGTGACATTGGACGCTGATCCAGAACTTCACCGGTAACAATGAAGTCTGCACCTTCTTCGTACATAATTTCCTTTGCCTTTCTTAGCATGTACGCCCTACAATCCTTACATGGATTAATGGCAGTCCCATACCCAAATTTGGGCTTTTTTACCATTTCAACATAATCCATGCCTGCATTCACAGTCTTAAGTTTAAGCCCCTGATTTTCAACTAGTTCAGAAAGCAAAGTTATGTTGCTGCAGCAAGATTCATTAAATGGGGTAACTATGTGTAACGGTATGATTTCCATCCCCATATCATGGATTATTTTCATTGCTAAAATGCTATCAAGCCCACCAGAAACCAGTGCAACTGCCTTCATTATTTATGATTAGTTTACAGTGCAATTATAAATTATATGTAATAATTTTCAAATAAGAAATGGTGATGCCTTTACAAATATTGGGCAATTATATGGATTAACAGAGCGGGAAATTCCACTCTATGGTTGAGATGGAAGCTAACTTCAGTAAAA